>JACCWU010000019.1 GCA_013697465.1 Actinomycetota bacterium
CGCTCGAGGCGATGGAGCGCGCGCGGCCGGTGGTCGCGAGTGCGGTCGGCGGGCTCCCGGAGATCGTCGTCGACGGGGTCACGGGGCTCGTCGTGGAGCCGGGCGACGCAGAAGGGCTCGCCGATGCGATCGCGCATCTCGCCGGAGACCTCGAACGGGCGGCCGAGATGGGTCGCGCCGGCCGCGAACGTGCGCTCGCGGAGTTTCCGCCCGAACGCAGCGCCGATCGCATCGAGGAGCTCTATCGACCGGCGTTCGAGCTAGGCGCCTCGTAGTGCTGGCTCTTCCGCCTGAGGCGTGCTGCGATCGCGCCGATACCCGCTGCGGCCAGGACCGCGATCAGGAAGTCCCACGGCACCCGGTACCGCGTCGCGCCCGCAAAGAGCATCGCGATCAGCGTCTGGTACCCGAGCAAGACGACCGCGAGCGTGGTGAACAGTCGCGGGAGGACGAAGAGCCCGATTGCGCCGAAGAGGTAGAGGGCGACCATGAAGGCGGGTTCCACGACGCTCCGAGCGGTGTCCTGCCAGGTACCAGCACCTGGACGACCTTCGGTCTCGAGGACGTTCGGCTGCCAGAAAAGGCGCGCCGCCTGTCCGGCGAGGCGGAGCTTCTCGCCCGGATGCTCGCGCCAGAAGTCCACGACTTCGTCTCGATAGAAGCGCATCTGCGCGCACTCGTCGACCCTGACGATCCTCCCGGTCCTCTGGTAGATCGCTCCGGCGTCCTGGGGGCTCGGCGGCGAGCCGGGAAACGGCGGGACGTCGTCGATCCAGCCGCCCCGATCGAGCACACCGTAGGTGTTGAGGTTGTTGGCCTTCCAGAGCGCTCGTGAATCGGTCGTCACAGCCGGGCATCCGACGGATATCTCGTTGCGGACGACCCACGGTGCGAGTACGACCGCGGCCGTCGTGGGGACGATCAGCAGCGCCAGCAGCGCTCGGACTCCCGACTGTCTCAGGGCGAGCCACGCTCCGAGAACAAGGGGCAAGAGCAGCAGGCGGGCGTTGCCGAGAATGGCGACTCCGAGTCCGACTCCGACGAATGCCGGCCACCAGAGAGATAAGCCGCGCTCGGCTGCGAGCAGCGCGAGCAGCACGACGGCTGCGGCAAGGGCGTGATCGAGGATCTCGCGGTTCAGATGGACGTCATGCCAGACGAGATACGGATGGAGCGTCGCGAGCAGTGCAGCTCCGACTGCGACGCGGTCGGAGGCCACTCGCCGGCCGATCTCGAAGACGAGCCAGGCGGTGACGACGGCGACGGCGATCTGTGCGAGTCCGACCGCGAGCCACGAGCGATCCGACAGCCAGTAGATCGGGATGAGGAAGAACCCGTACAGCGGCTGCGTGTACGCGGACGGGACTCCGGGGATGAAGCCGTACGTCCCGCTGTCGATGAACGTGCGGGCGAAGTCCTCGCTCTTGTCCGTGTAGGCCGCGAGGATGTCGCCGCGCTCGTACAGCAGCGCGGCAAGTCGCGGACCGCCCGCTGCAACGGCCAGGAGAACGTAGGCGTACCTGTGCCGTCCAAGCACGTCAGCGGCGAACGGTACGCGGCTCACGCGGGCAGAGCGTCGATGATCACACGACCGCCGTCCATGCCGGAACCATGTCGATACAGTCGGCCACCGTGGTCGGTGAACGACAAGCGGTCGTCTCCTGCCACGTCGAACGACCGCTGGATGACACCGTCTGGACGCGTTTCTCGGCGCTGCAGCGGCGGCGGCCAGGGGGATTCGCGATCGCCGCGCTCATGCGTCCCGCCGACGCGGGGGCGGGAGAGGATGAGGACAGATGGCTCCAGCGAGCCCGAGAAGCCGCCGTGCACGGACCTCTCGGCCATCACACACACTGGACTGCTCCGGACCACGCGCGCCCGTCCGGCGCCGAGCCGCTTGCAACTGACTACAAGCATCCGGGAGAGCGGGTGCGGATGGAGGGGGCGCGGCTGCGCGAGCTCGGCCTCAGCCCCGTTGGCTTCTGTGGCGGCGGCTGGTACACCGACGCCGAGGTCGCCGAGGTCTGCGCCGAGCTCGGATACGTCGACTGCACGCCTCGCGCGACCCGGCCTCCGTACCTCCCGTCCGGTGAGGCGTGGGCGTCGCTCCAGCAACCCGCCCGAATCCGTCTGCCGTCAGGAAGCTTGCTGCCCGCCATTCCGACGACACACTCGCTGGGGGACCTTGCCCGGGCGCTCCGGAGCCGCACGCTGCCACCCGTCGTCCACGCGTACTTCCACGACACCGACCTGCTCGACCGCCGCCGGCGCGCGCTTCTGCCCGTCCTTCTGCGGCTCCTCTCACGCCGCGCGCGGCCGGTAGATCTCGCCACCCTGGCGGCCGCGATCGGCCACGAAGCGCCGGAGGTCGACTGGGCCGACGTGGCCCGGCTCTAAGCTTCAACTGTGTCGAGCAAGGCCGCTCCGCCGGCGGAGCCGTCGCCTCCCGCCGAACCACCACCGCCTCCGCGCTCCGACGTCCGCGCGTCGCGCGTCTACATCCTGTCGCGGGCCCCGATTCTCTCGCTCGTGCGGCGCGGGCTCTCGATCGCCGCGCTCGTCGTGCTCGACGTCGTCGGACTCGCGCTCGGGATCTACCTCGCGCTCGTCCTCCGCCAGCTCGTCCGCGGCGAAGGCGACGTCCTCTGGGGCCTGCTCTGGCGCGAGGGTCCCGCGGACTGGTTGAAGTGGGCGGCGCCGATCACGGTTCTCGTCTTCGCGCAGGCGGGGCTCTATCGCATCCGAGAGCGGCGGCCGGGGGCGGGCCGCGTCCTGGCCTCGCTGATCGTCGTCGCGCTGATCGTGCTCGCGTTCGGCATTGGCACGAACTACGACTTCTCAACGTCGGGTCTGATTCCGACGGCCGTCGTCATGTCTGCGTTGGCCATCGGCCTGCTGCGTGCGGCCTACGACTCGGTCTCCCTGGAGCTGATGCGGGTCGCCGGGATCCGGCGCAGGGTCGTGCTCGTCGGCGAAGGCGAGAACCTTTCGCGGCTCAAGCGGTCGCTCGCAGCGACGCGGGGAGGGCTCGGGTACGAGTTCGTCGGCGCGGTAGCCCGCGAGCGCCCTCCCGGTCTCGACCACCTCGGCTCGCGGGAGGAGCTGTCGCTCGTGCTCGAGCAGGTACGCCCGGATGAGGTGATCCTCTCCGAGGCCGACCTCGACGAGCGGGGCGTGCTCGAGGTCGTCGAGCAGGCCCACAGGCAGGGGATTCGGGTTCGGCTGGCCCCCGAGACGACCGACCTGCTCGTTCAGCGCGGTGAGTACGTGCCGGGCCAGGGCGCACCGCTCTTCGAGCTTCGCCCGCCGGTGCTCACGGGCTGGGACTGGGCGACCAAACGCGGCTTCGACATCGTCGTGAGCATCCTCGTGGCGGTGCTCCTGCTACCGCTTTGGCTCGTAATCGGCCTCGCCGTGAAGCTGGGATCGCGCGGCCCCGTGTTCTTCGTCGATCGGCGGATCGGGGTCGGAGAGCGCGAGTTCGGGATGCTCAAGTTCCGGACGATGGTGGCCGACGCGTCCTCGCTGCAACCGCAGCTCGAGGCGAAGAACGAGGCCGAGGGCGCCCTCTTCAAGATGCAGGACGATCCGCGGGTCACCGGCATCGGCCGCGTGCTTCGCCGGCTCTCGCTCGACGAGGTTCCGCAGATCGTCAACGTGCTGCGCGGCGAGATGAGCCTCGTGGGACCGCGGCCGCTGCCTCTACGCGACTACCGCCTGCTCGAGGACTGGCACCGCGCCCGGTACGCGGTTCTGCCCGGGATGACGGGTCTCTGGCAGATCTCAGGTCGCTCGGGCCTCACCTTCGACGATCTCGTGCGCCTCGACTTCACGTACCTCGAGAACTGGTCGATCTGGCTCGACGTCACGATCATCGCGAAGACGATCCCTGCGGTCCTCATGCGCCGCGGCGCGTACTGACCGAGACGCAGGTGACAAGCCGTGAGGTCTGACCCCGCCGCCTACACTGGCGCCGAGTGAAGGCCCCGAAGATCCTCGCGGTCGCGTCTGCGATCGACCTCGACTTCCGCTACGGCTGCACGCCGGCATGGTGGCAGCTCTGGAAGGGGATGCACGAGGTCGGAGTCGATCTCGTGATCACCCCGTACCGGGGGCGTCCTGTCGAATCTCCGTGGTGGCGCACCGCTCCGAATCCCACCTACCGCGAGGGCGAGTCGTACCAGGCGTTGCGAGATGTCCTCGCGCGGATGAAGGGCGACCGCTACCTCCGCCGCGAAGAGTCGGAGCCCGAGGAGAGCGGATTCGACCGGCTGACGCGCGAGACCATCCGGCGCTGGGTAACGCCGCGCTGGAAGCGGCATCTCGAGGAGCTCGTCGAGCGCGAGCGGCCCGATGCGATCCTCGTCTTCACCGTCCCGATCGCGCACTTCCGCGGCATCCCGACGGTGCTGCGCGAGCGGTTCGGGATCCCGGTCGTCTTCTACGACGGCGACGTTCCCATGAGCCTGCCCGAGTACGGCGGCATGGACACGGGCTTCAACCCCTACCACGGCGCCGATCCCTCGGAGTACGACCTCGTCCTCTCGAACTCCGAGGGCGGGATCGAACGGCTCCTCGAGCTCGGCGCGCAGCGGGCCGAAGCGCTCTTCTGGGCTGCCGATCCCGAGCTCTTCGCGCCGCAACCGGTCGAGAAGGAGTGCGACGTCTTCTTCTACGGCTACGGGGACAAGTTCAGGCGCGACTGGATGCAGACGCTGGTCGGCGAGCCGTCGCGCGTCGCATCGGAGCTCGACTTCACGCTCGGCGGGCTCGACTTCCGGGGAGACATCGGGAGGGCGCGACTCCTCGGTGACATCCCGTTCAACGTCTTCCCCCGCGCGATTTCGGCCGCCCGCATCAACCTCAACATGACGCGCCGCCCGCACGCGACGGTGCCCGGCTCGTCCACCGCGCGGCCCTTCGAGCTCGCGTCCTCGGGCGCCGCGATCGTCTCGAACCCCCACGAGGGGATCGAGGCCTGGTTCGAGCCGGGCCGCGAGCTGCTCGTCGTCGAATCGGCGGAGGAGGCGGTTGCGGCCTACTGCGAGCTCGTCGCCGACCCCGCGCAGGCCGAGGAGATGGGCCGCCGCGCTCGCGAGCGCGTCCTCGACGAGCACACCTACGTCCACCGGGCGCGGCGCCTACTCGACCTCCTCGGGGTGGGCGTCCCGATCACGGCATGAAGCGTGTCGTCGCCGTCGTGCCGGCTTGGAACGAAGCGGGCGCGATCGGGCGGGTGGTGGAGGAGATCCACGCATTCGATTCGGCGTTCGACGTAGTGGTCGTGGACGACGCCTCGACCGACGAGACAGCCGACCTCGCCGAGCGTGCGGGAGCGACCGTCGTACGGCTGCCGTTCAACGTCGGCATCGGAGGCGCGGTGCAGACGGGCTTCAAGTACGCGCTCGCCCACGACTACGACGTCGCCGTGCGGCTCGACGGTGACGGGCAGCACGATCCGGGCGAGCTCCAAAAGCTCTTCCACCCGCTCGAGCGAGGGGAGGCGCACCTCGTGATCGGCTCGCGCTTCGTGGACCAGAGTGGCTCCTATCGTCCGCCGTTCGCGCGTCGGATGGGGATCCGGATCTTCGCGCGGCTCGTCTCACTGCTCGGCGGCCAGCGCGTGACCGACACCACCTCAGGGTTCCTCGCCATCGACCGGACCGGGATCGAGCTCTTCGCGGCGGAGTATCCGCACGACTACCCCGAGGTCGAGGCGACCCTCGTCGCGCTCCGTAGCGGTCTCAAGCTCGTGCAGGTCCAGGTCGACATGCGCGAGCGCGAGACGGGCTCCTCCTCGATCACGTTCGTCCGCTCGCTGTACTACATCGTCAAGGTGATGCTCGCCCTGCTCGTCGCCAGCCTCCGGCGCTACCCACGGCTCGAGGGTGCGGAGCGATGACTCCGCTTCGCGTCTCCGTTGCCGGGGCGATCGCTTCGGTTCTGCTCATCCTGGTCGTTCTCGAGCTCATTCGCGGCCGGCGGCTGAAGGAGCGCTACGCCCTGCTCTGGCTCGCCACCGGAGCCGTGCTGCTCGTGCTCTCCGCCTGGCGCGACGCCCTGAATACGATCGCCGGCTGGTTTGGCGTCACGAGCTACCCGCCGGCTGTGCTCTTTGCCGTGGCGACCCTCTTCATCTTGCTCGTGCTTCTCCACTACTCGACGGTCCTCTCGAGGCTCACGGACGAGAACGTCGAGCTCGCGCAACGGGTCGCGCTCCTCGAGGAGCGCGTGAGCGGGCTTGGAGCTAGCGAGCGGCTGAAACGGGTGGACTGAAGGCGAAGATGTCCCCCTGCTCGGGGTCGTCGAGCCAGTTCGTGCCGACGCCGATCCGGTAGGTCGCTCCCGCGGGCCTGGACGTGTCGACGAACATCTGCTCGCGCGTGGTGTGGATCGGCGTCGTCCGTAGGAAGCAGGACCACGCGGCGCCGGACGAGAGCGCGCACTGGACGTCCTGCCCCGGCTGATCGGTGCGGTACACGCGGTAGAAGACGTTCGCTCGCCAGGATCCCGTCGTCCACGTGAGCTCCTGGCCCGAGCGCGTCCGCTCGACCTCGAGCTCGATGCTTTCGTCCACGGGGGTGAGGATGTTGCCCGTCGGGAACTCCTGGACCACCGCCGGGGTCGGTGGCTCGATCCGGCTGGACGCCGCGATCGCGACAGCGGGAACGGCCACGGTCAACACCGCCGCGAGCGCGATCCAGCGAGGAGCAATCGGGCCGCCGACCGTGGTGTGCAGTCGCTCGCCGAGGCGGCGCGCGAGTGTCGGGATGAGCAGCGGAATCGAGGCGAAGAGCAGGAGGTACGCGGGCCACGCGGGCATGAGCAGACGCCAGAACGTGTTCGCTTCGATGTCCGCCCGGGTCGAGAAGCCTTTGACCACGAGGAACGCGCCGAGCCACCCCGCAAGCAGTGCCGCGACCGCCCCGCGCCGCATGCGGAGCACCGCGAGGAGGCCGGCGAAGGGAACCCACTGCGCGAGCCGAGCGCTCCAGAAGAACTCGCGAAGATAGTTCATCTGCTTGCGCCAGTGGTCGACGTCCAGCTCGAGGTAGCGATCGAGCGAGAGCGCGACCGGCCCGCTTCCCGCGGCGAGCCGAGCCTGCTCGAGGGCGAACGCCGGAATCTCGCCGAGGCCCCGGTACTTCCAGAGGACGAGGACGAGCAGAGCCGGGACGGCCGCAGCCGCACATGCGACCCCCTCGTGCCACCTGCGTGCAGCGAGGTAGGCCAGACCGACTCCGACGGCCACGAGCAGATTCGGGGGCTTCAGGGCTCCCGCGGCTCCGATCAGCAGACCGGCGAACACCGCGTCCGCGAGCCGGTTGGGCGACAGTGAGCGGAGCGCGAAGAAGGCCGCGGCGAGCACGAGCACCATCGACGCGTAGTCGGCCATCGCGGTGAGCCCGAGCGCCTGGGGCAGGAAGTGCTCGGTCCAGCGCTCCTGGTAACGCTCGGTGAAGAGCGGAATCGCGGCGAACGGTGCGACGACCCACAGGAGCGACGCCCAGTACCCGAGAAGCCGCCCGCCGATCCTCGCCGCGATCCCGTAGATGCAGAGCACGGCGATCGGGGCGAGCACGAGAACCTGGAGCAGGATCAGCGCAGGCACCGCTTGCAGGTACGTCGGACCGGTTCCCCAAGTGACCGGAGCCTGGACGAAAGGCCATAGATATGCGGTCTCGGTAAGCGGGAGATCGAGCTGTCCAGCGAGCCAGCCGGTAGTCGAGAACCCGATCTGGTCGCCGCCCTGGAAGAACACCCAGCCGTTGTGCGGGATGGTGAGCGCGAGGAAGAGCGTTCCGGCTAGCTGGGTGCAGACGAGCACGCCGAGCACGGTCCGCGGGCGCTCGAGGAGGCGGTCCACCGTGCGGCCCGCCTCACGGGCGGCGGAGAAGGAGACGCTAGCGACCGACATCGGCCGGACGCGCCGAGCGGTACCACGCGACCGTTCGCTCGATCCCTTCGCGTAGCGGCACCTGAGCACGGAACCCGAAGAGACGCTGGGCGCGGCTCGTGTCGAGCCGGCGGCGCGGCTGCCCGTTCGGCTTCGACGTGTCCCAGCGGATCTCCCCTGTGAAACCCGTGAGTCCCGCCACGAGCTGCGCAAGGTCGGCGATCGAGATCTCCTCGCCCGTCCCGACGTTCACCGGGTCCGCCCCGTCGTAGCGCTCCGCGGCGAGGCGAAGCGCCTCGACGCAGTCGTCCACGTAGAGGAACTCCCGCGTCGGCGAGCCGTCTCCCCAGAGGACGAGCTCCTCGGCCCCCTCCGCTTCCGCCTCGACCATCTTGCGGATCAGGTCGGGGATGACGTGCGCGTTCGTGGGGTGGAAGTTGTCGCGCGGACCGTAGAGGTTCACGGGGAGCAGGTAGATCGCGTTGAGGCCGTACTGCTCGCGGTAGGCCTGAGCGCCCACGAGCAGCGCCTTCTTCGCCACGCCATACGGCGCGTTCGTCTCCTCCGGATACCCGTTCCAGAGGTCATCCTCCCGAAACGGCAGGGGAGCGAGCTTGGGATAGGCGCAGATCGTTCCCACGACGACGAGCTTCGGGGTCGCATGCAGGCGCGCCTGCTCGAGGACGTGCGCGCCCATCATCAGGTTCGCGTACCAGTAGCGACCCGGGTTCGCGCGATTCGCGCCGATCCCGCCGACCTCGGCTGCGAGGTGGAAAACGAGCTCGGCTTCGGCGTCGCCGAACATCCGTGCGGTGTCCTCCATGCGCGTCAGGTCGTAGTCGGACCTGCGGGCGGCCACGACGTCGTGCCCGTCGCGCTCGAGGCGCTCGACGAGGTACGAGCCGAGGAAGCCGCCGCCACCGGTGACGAGAACGCGCGTCACTTCGTCGCGAGTGGTGTACCCGTTGGCATCCAGTCCACACGACCGAGCCAGCGATCGCGATTCTCGGCGTACCAGCGAATCGTGTGCAGAATCCCGTCCTCCCACGACACCGTCGGCTGCCAGCCGGTCTCCCGGGTGAGCTTCTCGTGGCCGACGCGGAGCGCCATCACCTCGCTTGCGCCCGGGCGAAAGCGCGCAGCGGTGGAGACCACTTCGCGATCGCCCGGCCAGAAGCCGTGCTCCTCGCCGACGCGGAGGATGAGGTCGACCCAGTCGCGCATCGAGATGTTCGCGCCCTGGCCGTACACGTAGACGTCGCCGGGAACGCCTTCGGCGGCGACGGTGAGGTGGCCGCGGACGCCGTCCGTGCAGAAGCAGAAGTCGCGCATCGGCTCGAGCTGCCCGAGCTCGACCGTCGGGCGTGTCAGCGCCTGCGTGATGATCGTGCTCGTCACGTAGCGCGGGTTCTGGCGCGGCCCGTAGTTGTTGAACATCCGCGTGACGACCCCGGGCACGCCGAACGCGTCGTGGTAGTTCATGGTCAGGAAGTCGGCCGCAACCTTCGACGTCGCGTAGATCGACTTGGGGTTGATCGGCGACCGCTCGTGGAGGATGAGGCCGCCTGCGTCGTCGAAGTCGTGGTGCTCCGACACCGATTCCCGAACGTTCCCGTACTCCTCGGACGTGCCAGCCGTGTCGAACTTCTCGAGGTCGAGCCCCCAGTCGACGATCGACTGCAACAGGTTCAGGGTGCCGACGACGTTCGCGTTGACGGTCTCGTACGGCCTGTGCCACGACTCGCCCACGTGCGCCTGCGCACCAAGGTGGAAGACATAGGGACGGTCGGGCGCCTGCCGCAGCTCCCGCACGAGGTAGTCGACGGAGGTGCGGTCCGTGAGGTCGGCGAAGTGGACCTTCAAACGGTCGCGCAGGCGCCCGATGTTGTTGAGCGCTCCGCTCGAGTTGGCCCGCACGAACGCGTGGACGGTCGCACCGACGTCGACGAGCGCGTCCGTGAGGTGAGAGCCCATGAAGCCGTCGGCCCCCGTGACGAGCACCGTGCGGCCCTCGTAGACGTCCCCGAAGTCCCGGCGGAGATCGTCGAGCGTGCCGGCTGTCCAGAGGCTGTCGTTCGGCATGGTGCGTACGCTTCCGCGTCGGTGAGCAAGCGTACAGACTCGCCCGGCTTGGGCTCCCTGGCGAGCGGCGCCCTTACCGCGGCTTCGATGGTCGTCGTCACGGTCTTCTCCGCCGTCGTGGGAATCGTCATCGCCCGCGAGTTCGGGCGCAACGAGGAGACGGACGGGTTCTTCACCTCGTACGGCGTCTTCATCGTGATCATCCTCGCGGCGCAGTCCCTTCGCGTGGCGGTGCTTCCCGCTCTCGCACGGGCCCGTGACGAGGGAAGGCTCGCCGGAGACATCGCCGGCTACGCGATCGCGCTCGCTCTTGCCGCGATCCCGCTCGTTCTCTTCGCCGAGCTCGCGGCCGAGGAGATCGCCGACATCCTGACCGGACATGGATCGGCTGTCGCGCAGGACGCGAGCGCCGACGCTCTCCGCTGGATGGTTCCGGCGGCGGCGGCATATCTCTTCACAGGCCTTGCCGCGAGCGGGCTCGCCGCGCTCGACGATTACGCCACCGCCGCCTTCGCGTACGCGGCGGGCAGCACCGCGGGCCTCGCTTTCGTCCTGTTGCGCGTCGAGTCGGACGGCATCATCGCCGTCGCCTGGGGGATGGCCCTGAACGCCGCCATCGCATCTGCGATTCCCGTGGCCGCTTTGGTGATCCGTGCCGTTCGAACGCAGATGCCTGCCGTCGCGATCCGGCCGAGCGGACTTCCACTCCGCGAGCGGTTGGGCACCTTCGCAGCGGCAGTCTCGCTGCCGATCGCGCTCCAGATGCTCTACGTCGTCTGCCTCCCCTTCGCCGGGCAGCTCGGCACGGGTGCTGTGACGAGCTTCGGATACGCGTACCTCGCCGCGGCGAGCCTCGTGACGATCACTGCGTTCTCGCTCGGCCTCGTCACCTCCGTTCCGCTTGCCCGGGCGGGCGTCGGGCCGGCGGAGGCAGCGAGGCACATCGTGTCGGCGTCGTGGATCGCGCTCACGCTGATCGGGGCTGCCGCAGGCGTGTTCGCGCTCGCGGGCGCCGGTCTCGTCGAGACGGTTCTCGGCGACGCGTACGGAGGAGACGTCGGGGCAGAGGTCGGTCGTCTCGTCGTGGTGCTCGGCCCGTGGATGATCGCGTCGGTCGGCGTCAACGTCGCTTTTCCCCTCCTCTTCGTCGTGGGTCGAACACGGCTGCTCCCGCTTATTGCATTCGTCGCGCTCGCGTTCCAGGTGCTCCTCGCCTGGCTCGCGAGCGAGCTTGCCGACCTCGATGGGCTCGCGCTCGCACTCGCACTGTCGACCTTCCTCGTCCTCGCGGCGCTTCTCTGGGAGCTCGGCGCTCTGAGGGGCGTCGCTCGCGGGCTCTTCCTGGCGGCGTGTGCGGTCGGCGGGCTGACGTTGGCCTCGTTCGTCCCACCTGCGCTCGTGCTCGGCTCGACAGCAGCAGCCGTCGCGGGCTTCGCCTTCTACGCGATATTCGTGGGTGTCGTGCGACCGCCCGGTCTCAGGGCGTCGTGGACGTACCTGCGCGCGCTCCGGTAGCCACGTCTCGGTAGATCGCGTCGTGGCGGCGGGCTGTGTTCTCCCACGTGAAGCCGGCCGCGCGCGCGATTCCTTCCTCCCGCAGCTCGTCCGCGAGTGCGAGGGCCTCGCGGACGCCCGTCGCGATCGCGTCGACGCTCATCGGGTCGAAGAGAACGGCTGCGGGGCCGCAGATCTCCGGAACCGCGCCCGCGTTCGAGGCGGCGACGGGACACCCGCACGCCATCGCCTCCAGCGGCGGCAGCCCGAAGCCCTCGTACAGGCTCGGGAACACGAGGCAGGCGGCGCGGCGGTAAAGCGTGGCGAGCTCCTCCAGCGGGACGATTCCGAGCCGTTCGACCCCTGCGGGAATTGGCTCGAGTTGCTCGAGACCACCGCCGGTGAGGACGAGCCGGAGCTCCGGAAGCTCCGCGCGCAGGAGCGAGAACGCCTGCATGAGCCGGCCATGGTTCTTGTGCGGCCACGGGCGGGCGGGGTAGAGGAGGAACGGCTCGCGCGGCTCCTCGGTCGGGTGGAACAACGCATGATCGATCCCAAGCGGGATCACGTGGACGCGCTCGGCATCCAGCCCCAGCGTCTCGAGCGCTCGCCCGCGGACGAACTCGCTCGTCACGATCACCGCGTCCGCCGTCTGCGCAGCTCGGTCGTACGCCCTCCGGCGGAATGCGCGGCGGCTTGCCGAGAAGAGCTCGGGCAGGTCGAGGTGCTGGACGTCCTGCAGGGTGATCACCTTCGGGAGCCGTGCGCGTGGGATCGGAACCGTGAGCGGGTAGTGGACGACGTCGACTCGACCGAGCGCGGTTTGGAGCTCACGCGATGCGCGAGCTGCGATGGACAGCGCCGGAATCCGCGGCGGCCCGCGCCTGGCGACCGGGAGCTCCCGCACGAAGACGGCAGGCAATCCGCCGGCCGCGTCCCGCGCCCGCGCCGTGACGAACGCCGTGTAGTCGAGCTCTCCCACGGCCGCGAGCGCGCGGACGAGCTGGCGCGCGTAGATCTCCGAGCCGCCCAGATCCCCTGGGGAGAGCGTGAGCAGGGAGATCCCTACACGCATCGTCGCTGATCCTACTGTGCCGGTGGGACCGCTCCTACCGCCCGGCTAGAATGCCCCGATGCCCTCTGAGGAAGCCGAAAACGGCGAATCTGCAGGGATTTCGGTCGACACCGAGGAGCTGTTCCGGCGCTTGAAGGAGGAGGTGCGGCGCTGTGGCTCCGACCCCGGCGCCGCAGCCTCCGGGGACGAGGGGGAGCGGCGCGCCGCACGTGCCGAGGCCGAGCGGCTCTGGCCCGTCTCCGCGGATCGCTCGCTGCGTTTGCGGCCGGGGGTGCGCGGCGGGGTCGGCACTCCCGTGAAGGCGGTCTTGCGCAAGCTCATGCGCTGGTACGTCGAGCCGGTCGCCTACGACCAGCGCTCGTTCAACGCAGCCGCGCTCCGACTCGTCGACGACCTTCAAGAGCAGGTCGACCGCCTGGAGGCTGAGGTTCGCGAATTCAGGGGTCAGACCCATTCGGGGTCAGACTCCAGGTCTCCGTGAGAATCGCAGTCCTTCGGCCCCAGGTGCCGTTCGCAAGGGGCGGGGCGGAGATCTTCACCGACCGGCTCGTCGACGAGCTCCGCTATCGCGGGCACGAGGCCGATCTCGTCTCGCTTCCCTTCAAGTGGTACCCGGGCGCGCGCGTGCTCACGCAGGCGTTCATGTGGCGCCTGCTCGATCTCGAGGAAGCCGACGGGAAGACGATCGACCTCGTTGTGGCGACGAAGTTTCCCTCGTACCTCGCAAGACACCGGGAAAAGCGGGTCTGGCTCGTCCACCAGTTCAGGCAGGCGTACGAGCTCGATCGGACCGAGCTCGGGCAGTTCGGCGAGTCCGCCGAGGATCGCGCGCTGCGCCGGAAGGTGCAGAGCCTCGACCGGATCGCGCTCGGCGAAGCGACCCGGCTCTTCGCGACGTCGCGGAACGTCGCGGACCGGCTCGAGCGCTCGACAGGCCTCGCCTCGGAGGTGTTGCCGCACCCGCCCCAAGAGCTCGCGTACCGCTGCGACGGGTACGGCGACTTCGTGCTCTCGGTCAACCGACTCGACCGCGCGAAGCGGATCGACCTGCTGCTCGAGGCGGCGGCGCTGGACACGTCGCTCGAGATTGTCATCGCCGGTGACGGGCCCGACCGGGAGCGGCTCGAGTCACTCGCCCGCGACCGGGGGCTAGACGGGCGCGTGCGCTTCGCCGGCCGGGTTGGAGAGGACGAGCTGGCCGACCTCTACGCGCGCTGTCTCGCGGTTTTCTACGCGCCCATGGACGAGGACTTCGGGATGGTTCCGTTCGAGGCCTTCCTCTCCGAAAAGCCGGTGCTGACGACGACGGATGCGGGAGGGCCGCTCGAGGTCGTCGCCGACGGTCGCACGGGTCTCGTGGTCGCGCCCGATGCGGCCGAGCTCGCTCGTGCCGCCGGCTGGCTCCGCGAGAACCGTGAGGACGCAGCTTCGTTCGGGCGGGCGGGAAAGGCGATTGCCGCCGAGGTGACGTGGGACCGAGCGATCGCGAGGCTCCTCTCGTGAAGGTGGCGTACTTCAGCCCGCTGCCGCCCGAGAGGACGGGTGTCGCGGACTACAGCGCGCTGCTGCTCCCCGCCCTCCGCGAGCGCCTCGACGTCACCGTGGTTCGCCGCGGACGGAAACGAGCTCCGCGCGGCACGGATGTCGCGCTCTACCACGTGGGCAACAATCCGGACGCCCACGCCTGGATCGTCGACGCCCTGCAACGCGCGCCCGGTGTGGTCGTGCTCCACGACTTCGTGCTCCACCACCTCGTCGCCGGAATGACGGTCGGCAGGCGGGACGGGCACGGCTACCTCGACGCGATGGAGCGCGAGCACGGGGTCGCCGGGCGCCTGCTCGCACATGGCGTCCTCGACAAGCGGATTCCGCCCCTGTGGGAGTCTAGGCCCGAGGACTTCCCGCTCGCGGGCTTCGTGCTCGAGCATGCGACCGGGCTGATCGTCCATTCCCGCACGGTCCGCGACCTGGCGCGCGCAGCCGGCTATCGCGGCCCGATCTCGGTCGTCCCGCACCCGGCCTGGCCCGTGCCGGAGATCCCTGCCGACAGGGTTGCGCAAGGACCGACCGTCGGCTGCTTCGGCGTGGTCAACGCGAGCAAGCGGATTCCGGAGCTGCTCCTCGCGTTCGCGCGGGTTCGGGGTCGGCACTCGGATGCGACGCTGCTCCTCGTGGGCCCGACGTCGCCGGGGTTCGACCTCGACCGCCGGCTCCAGCGCCATGGGCTCGCGGGCGACGGTCTCGTGCGCGAGGGCTGGGCGGACGAGCGCCGGCTGTGGGCGCTCATGGCAGGCGCCGACGCCTGCGTCAACCTGCGCCATCCCACGATGGGCGAGACCTCGGGCAGCGTCATCCGCTCGCTCTCGCTCGGCAAGCCGCTCGTCGTCAGCGACGTCGGCTGGTTTTCGGAGCTTCCGGACGCCGTGGCGCTCAAGGTGCCGGTCGACGCTCGCGAGGTCGACCTGCTCGAGGCGGGCCTCGAGCTCCTGCTGACTCGAGCGGATGTTCGCGAGGAGATGGGCGCGGCGGGTGTCGAGCTCGCGCGGCGCGAGCACGATCTCGACCGGGTCGCGGAGCTCTACGCGGCCGCGCTCGAGGAGGCCGCGGGCGGCGAGGCCGTGGCCGATGCAGTGCTGCGGGAAGTGAGCGAGGCCGCGGGGGACGTGGGCATCTCTCCAGACGCCGCCGAGGCTGGGGAGATCGCGAGGCGTCTCGCCGAGGTCGAGCTTGGTCGTTAGCCGCGCGCGCCGGATCCCCGTCTGGATCTGGCTCGCGGCGATCGTCCTCGGCTCCGCGATCTTTCGCGCCGTCATTGGCCGGGGGATCGTCGCTCCGTTCATCATGGTCGACGAGGTCATCTGGGCGGAGATCGCCCGCGGGATTGCCGATGCGGGCGAGCCGCTCGTTCGCGGAGACCCGGACCCGGGGTACGGGATCGTCTACCCGCTGCTCGTCAGCCCGGCGTACGCGCTCTTCGAGAGCCTTCCCGACGCGTACGCGGCCCTGAAGGCGGTCAACGCGGTCGCGATGTCGCTCGCCGCGATCCCCGCGTACTTCCTCGCCCGGAGGGTCGTAGGCGAAGGTCTCTCGCTGCTCGGAGCGCTGCTCGCCGTGGCGATTCCATCGCTCGCCTATACGGGCACCGTAATGACGGAGAACGCGTTCTACCCGCTGTTCCTCGTCCTCGCGCTCGTCATCCAGCTCATGCTCGAGCGGCCGACCGCTCTCCGTGTCGTCCTGCTCGTCGCCCTCCTCGGGCTCGCTTTCGCGACGCGCGTGCAGGCCGTCGCGATCCTCCCCGCGGTGCTGCTCGCTCCGCTCGTCCTCGAGGTCTTCGAGCGCCGTGGGCTGCGGGCGACGCTCAACCGCTTCCGGGTGCTGTACGGCGTAGTG
This sequence comes from Actinomycetota bacterium, assembly GCA_013697465.1. Taxonomy (GTDB): domain Bacteria; phylum Actinomycetota; class Thermoleophilia; order Gaiellales; family Gaiellaceae; genus GMQP-bins7. The sequence continues at coordinate 15,942 of JACCWU010000019.1, forward strand.
GTCGCGCTCGGGATCCTCGTGCTCGCGGTCCAGCTCGTCGGTGGGCGCTCCCTCCAGGATCTTCTCGGCGCGTACTCACCCGTCGGCGACGCGAGCTACGACCTGGGCGAGGTTCTGCGCTACCTCGTCTGGCACGTCGCGGAGCTCGCTCTCTACCTCCTGGTCGTCCCGGTGGCGGCCACGATCGTGCTCGTCGGCCGTGCGCGCTCGCTCGACGCTCCGCTCCGGGCGTTTCTCGCGGCGACGGTCGCGCTGACGGTTTGCCTCGTCCCCGTCGTCGCGGCGTTCGCATCCGTCTTCTCGGATCGGATCGAGGAGCGAAACCTCTTCTACCTCGCTCCGCTTTTCGTCATAGCGCTCCTCGCCTGGATCGACCGCGGCGCGCCGCGTCCGCGGGTGCTCGCCCCCGTCGCGGCGGCGGTCTCGGCGCTGCTCGTCCTGCTGATCCCCTTCGACCGCTTCCTCACGACGTCGGCGATCACGGACACGCTCATGCTCCTGCCTTTCTGGTCGCTGCAGGATCGAATCGGCTCGGGCTGGATCACGCCCGCGGCTTTCGGGCTAACCGTCGCTCTCGGCCTCGCCTTCCTGCTCGTACCCACGCGCTACGTCGTCGTCCTCCCGCTGCTCGTCCTCGGGCTGTGGACCGTCTCGCTCAAGCCGATCTGGTGGGGAAAGCACGGCTTCGAGCGGTTCTCGCGCGGCTCGCTCTTTCAGGGGATCCGCGCCCCCGAGAGGGATTGGATCGACCGCGCGCTCCCTGACGACGCGGAGGCAGCGTTCCTCTGGACCGGCCGCACCGACCGGCTCACCGTGAACCAGAACGAGTTCTTCAGCCGCGGCGTGGGGCAGGTGTACTTCGTGGAGAAGCCGACTCCCGGCGGCCTGCCGGAGACGCGCGTCACGATCGACCGCGAGACCGGCGCGGTGACGCTTCCCGAAGGGGACCCCGTGATCGACCCGTACGTCGTCGCCGACTCGTCGTTCGAACCCGACGGAGAGGCGCTCGCCCGTGATCGTGGCTGGGGAATCACGCTCTGGCGCGTGCGACCGCCCCTCGTCTCCGCGGTCCGTATCGACGGGCTCTACCCGAACGACACGTGGTCGGGCAGGACGGTGACGTACGTGCGCCGCCGCTGTCTGCCGGGGATGCTCGCGGTCGAGCTCTCGAGCGACGGCACGCTCTTTCTCGAGCCCCAGCGGATCGTCGCCCGCTCGAACGGAAAGGTCGTCGGGAGCATCGGGCTGCAGCCGGCCGCCCAAGCCGTCCTGCGAGTTCCGCTCGCTCCCGCCGGGCCGGCTGGCAGGTGCCGCGTCGTCTTCGCCGTCACACCCACCGAGGTGCCGTCGCGGGTGAGTCCGGGCTCGGGCGACGACCGCGAGCTCGGCGCCCACTTCAACCGCTTCGTATACACACCCCGGAAGTGAGATTCGCTCCTCATGCTGCTGGACACCTCCGGCTCCCGGCCGGCGGAGCCGGCCTCCGCCGGAGCCTGACGCCGCTCGCGGCAGGATGCAGCGCGCTCGGCGCTTGGCCGTACTACATGTACTGTCCTGCGCGCCTCGCGCTCGCCTCCTTTGCGAGCGGCGCCCCAGCAGCATGAGGATCATTGTCGACGTCAGCCCGCTGAGCCACACGCCGCTCGGCATCGGCAATTACATCCGCGGGTCGCTCTCGGGCCTCGTGGAGGCTGCGGCGGGAAGGCACGAGATAGTCGCGTTCGCGCCGACGAGCCTGCGTGGACCGGCGCGGATCCGGAGCGCCCTCGCCGGGGTCGACGTCGAGCTGCGGCTGGTACCGCTTCCGTGGTCGCACGCCGTTCGGGCGGCCTGGAGCAGAGCCGGGCATCCGATCGCCGAGCGGCTGCTCGGGCGCTTCGACGTGCTCCACTTCACCGACTGGATGTATCCGCCGCAGCGGGCGGGAGTACGGGCGACGACGATCCACGACCTCGTGCCGCTCCACCATCCCGAGTGGTGCACACGGCGGACGATCTCGATGCACACACGCAAGTTCGAGAACACCGCGCGCACCTGCGACCTCGTCTTCGTCAACTCCGCGTACACGGGCGCCGACGTCGAGCGAACGCTGCGGATTCCCGCCGAACGGATTCGGGTCGCGCACCCCGGGGTGCGGCCGATTTTCGACGCCGAGGGCGATGCCGCCGACCTCGGCGGACCGTACATCCTCACCGTGGCCACGCTCGAACCTCGAAAGAACCTCGGCGCGCTCCTCGACGCGCATCTCCTCCTCGCGGACGAGCTGCAACTCATCATCGTCGGCGCGGAAGGGTGGGGCCAGCAGCCACGCCTCGACCGGCCGAACGTCCGGCGCCTTGGGTTCGTCCCCGACCCAGAGCTCGCGCGCCTCTACCGCGGTGCGGCTGTCGCCGTCTACCCTTCGCGCTTCGAGGGCTTCGGGATTCCGGTGATCGAGGCAATGGCCTGTGGTTGTCCCGTCGTCTCGTCGTCGCACGCTTCGCTCGACGAGGCCAGTGGCGATGCGGCTGTTCGTGCCGACCCGGACGATCCAGCGGCGATTGCAGCCGCGGTCGAGGATGCCGTTACGTGGCGAGATGAGGTCACCGCTCGCGGGCTCGCCCATGCGTCGCGCTTCACCTGGCGCGCGGTCGGCGAGATCTTCCTGCGCAGCTACGAGGATGCCGCGACCGGGTGAGGAGGCCGGAAGAGATCTTCGTGGTCGTGTACCGCGTCAACGAGAGTGGCGTGGAGTTCCTCGTCCTCCAGCGCTCTCCGGAACGCCAGGGTTACTGGCACCTCGTGGCCGGAGCCCTCGAGCTCGCCGAAGAGGCGGCGCCTGCAGCCCGGAGAGAGCTGCAGGAGGAGACGGGTCTCGATGCGCAAGTCACCGACCTCGAGCTCCGCTACATCTACCCGCTCGACGACGAACCCCCGGACGTGCGTGCCCGTTTCGCCGACGACGTGAGCGAGGTTGTCGTGACGGCGTACCTGGCCGAGGCGCCAGCATCCTGGGAACCGTCTCTCAACGAGGAGCACGTCGATCATCGTTGGCTCTCGGCCGACGAGGCTGTCGACCTGATTCGCTACCCGGAGCCGAAGGACGCGGTCCTGCACGCGGCGCGATTGCTAGGCGTCGCGGCGTGAAGGTAGGCGTTGACGTCTCGCCTCTCCAGCAGACCCGTGCCGGAACTGCACGGCACGTGCGCGGGCTCCTCGGCGCGCTGCGCGGCCGTCCAGGTCTCGAGCTCGAGCTCCTCTCGTTCGGCGGCCCGAGCCGGCTTTCGAGCGTCGTTCGTGACGCGGCCTGGTACCCGCTTGCTCTTCGCGGGCGCGCGCGCGATCTCGACATCCTCCACTGCACGACCTTTCGGGGGCCATCGCGCTCGCGCGTGCCGGTCGTCCTGACCGTCCACGACCTCGCGCTGCTTCGCTTCCCGGAGGCGTTTCCGAGCTGGCACCGCCTGTACGGGAAGACCGGTCTCCGCTCGACACTCCGCGCGGCCGACGCCGTCGTCGCCGTATCCGAGCTCACGAAGGAGGAGACGGCGTCGCTCGCGGGCGTTCCGCTCGAGCGCATCCGAGTCGTCCCCAACGGGGTCGATGCGGTTTTCACGCCGGTGGGGCCTAGCGCCGAGGGCGACTACGTACTCACGGTCGCCACGCTCGAGCCGAGGAAGAACCTGGCGAGGGCGGTCGAGGCGTCCCGGCTCGCGGGGGTCGAGCTTCGTGCTGTCGGCGCGCGCGGATGGGGTGGGGTCGAGGTTCCGGGCTGGGTCGGCGAGGTGACGGACGACGAGCTCGCCGCTCTTTATCGGGGCGCCCGCTGCGTGCTGTATCCCTCGCTGTACGAGGGCTTCGGCCTGCCCGTGCTCGAGGCGATGGCGTGCGGGACGCCCGTCGTCACCTCACGCGGCACGGCGATGGAGGAGATAGCCGGCGGCGCCGCGGTGCTGATCGATCCTCTCGACTCGGAGGCGCTGGCCGACGGCATCGCGGAGGCCGCGAAGCGTCGCGAGGAGCTCGTCCCGCGCGGAATCGAGCGCGCGCGCGAGTTCACCTGGGCTCGCGCGGCCGACGAAGTGTCAGTCTTGTGGGCGGAGTTGGCGTGACCCCGCTCGTCGTGGTCGACGCCGACGTTCTGGGCAGGCAGAGAACCGGGGACGAAACCTACGTCCGGAACCTCCTGCGCGAGCTCTCCTCGCTCGCCGAGGACGTCGGGATCCGCCTCGCGGCGACCACTCGACGGCCAGACCTGGTGCCGGCGGGCGTCCGGGCGGTCGAGCTTCGGGCGCGCACGCAGGAGCTGCGCATGGCGCTCTCTCTGCCACGAGCGCTGCGCCGCCTCGACGCGGCGCTCTGCCACACTCAGTACGCGCTCCCCTTGCGTCCCCCGTGCCCGTGCGTCGTCACCGTCCACGACGTCTCGTTCGCGCGGGAGCCCGGACTGATGGGCCGGAAGGACCGACTCGTCTTCCGCACGATGGTTCCGCGAGCCGTCCGGCGGGCGGTGCGCATTCTCGCGGTGTCCGAGAGGACGAAACGCGACCTCGTCGAGCTCTATGACATATCTCCGGACCGGATCGTCGTCACCCCGAACGGCGTCGATCCCGCGTTTCGCCCGGCCGACGAGAGATTCAACAACAGTCTGTTGCAAAGTCCGTACGTTCTCGCTGTTGGAGCCGTACAAGCGCGCAAGAACCAGCTCGCGGCGCTCGAGGCTGCAGACGCCGTGGATCTGCCGCTCGTCGTCGTGGGGCCGGAGAAGGACCCGGCGCTCGCGGCCGAGCTCCGGCGGCGCGGCGCCCGTCTCGAGGGCTACGTGGAGACCGGGCGCCTCGTCGAGCTCTACCGCGGTGCGGCGTGTCTCGTCCAAGCGTCGCGCTTCGAGGGATTCGGTTTGCCGGTGCTCGAGGCGATGGCCTGCGGGACGCCGGTCGTCGCCGTGCGCGAGCCGGCCCTGGAGGAGGTCGCCGGGGACGCCGCAGTGTTCGTGGAGGACGGGCGCCTCGCGGACGGGATCCGGCAGGCGCTTGCCGAACGGGACAGGCTCGTGGAGGCCGGTCTCGAGCGCGCCCAACGGTTCACCTGGCGAGGCGCCGCCGAGCGAACGCTCGCGGTATACCGGGAGATACTCAAAACGTGAAAGTGTCGGCCGTCGTCGTCTCGCACGGCCATGCGGCGGAGCTCGAGCGGTCGCTGCCCGCGCTCGTCCCGCAGGTAGACGAGATCCTCGTGGTGGCGAACACTCCGGGCTCGGTCGGCGCGCTGCCCGACGGCGTGAGGGTGCTCGAGAACCCGCGCCCGCTCTCGCTCGCAGCGAATGTGAACGCCGGCAGTGCGCAGACGTCGGGCGAGTACGTGCTGGTGGCGAACCCGGATGCGATCGCGGAGCCGGGCGCGGTGGCGGAGCTCGTCGCCTTCGCCGACGTCCATCCCCGGTGCGGCCTCGCGGGACCCCAGATGCACTGGCCGGATGGACGCTGGCAGCCGACGCGCCGCCGTTTCCCGACCGTGCGCGGCACGCTCGTTCGCCGCACACCGCTGCGCCGTTGGCGTCCTCCGCTCGAGCGGCAGAGCGACCACTATCACCTCGACGAGCGGCCGACGGCTCCCGTGCAGGCGGACTGGCTGCTCGGGGCTTTCCTCCTTCAGCGGCGCACGATGCTCGACGAGCTGGGAGGCTGGGATGCCGGCTTCCGGCACTACTGTGAGGACATCGACCTCGGCTACCGGGCGATGCAGGCGGGCTGGGAGCGGTGGTACGTCCCGCAGGCGGTCGTGACCCATGACTACGCCGCGGTGATCGATCGGGGGTTCCTTTCCCGGCACACGCTCTGGCACCTGCGCGGTATGGCGCGCTTCGTGCGCAAGCATCCCGAGCGCCTCCTCTCCCTGTGAAGGACGACCAGTACCGGCGCCAAGCGGAGGACTGGACGGAGCGTCAGTACGCGGACGCGGCGTCGTACCTCGCGCACCGTGCCGACCTCGTCGTCTCGCTCGGGCCGCGGCTCGAGCGCGGGGACGAGGTGCTCGATCTCGCTTGCGGCGACGGCGGGCTCGGCGAGCAGCTGCTCGCGCGCGGTCTCCGTTACCGCGGGGTTGACGTCACCCCGGAGATGGCCGCCGAGGCCGAGCGACGGCTCGGCGAGCGCGCCCCGATCGAGACCGGCGACCTGAACGACTACGAGCCGCCTGCCCGCGTCGACGCGACCACGGTCTTCCGGGCGATCTACTACGCGCGCGACCGCGCGGCGTTCTTCGCGCACGTCGCCGGCTTCACCGAGAAGAAGCTCGTGTTCGATCTCAATCCGCGGCAGTACCGCGTCGCCGACGTCGTCGCAGACCTCCGCGGCGCCGGCTTCGGACGAATCGAGCTTCGGCCGTTCTTCGTCCCGCAGACCGTCGCGCTGCCCGGCCTCGCGGTTGCCGTCGCGAAAGCCCTCGAGCGCTCGGGGCCGCTCGCGCGGCTTGCCCTTCGCCTCCGCTTCACCTACCTGGTCGCGGCTTCGCGCTAGCCGAAGAGCGGCTGGAATCCTGCCTGGACGGTGGCGCCGAGCTGGCGGCTGTCGCTGTGCGAGGGAACGATCTCCTGCGGAGAGAACGTTGGCTCGATGGTGATCTCGACGCGCCAGGGGGCGGTCGGCGGGGCGAGGGTGAACCCCTCGTCCGTGCACTGGTGGAGGATCTTCGTCTGGGTGCTCGTGACTCGTCCGAGCGCCGGCTGCTTGTCGGGGCCGATCGTCACGGGACCGATCCGGACCGTCGCTCTCGAGGGAACGTCGCGTCCTGGAACGCAGAATCCTCGCCGCGAGAGCTTCACGACGGCGAACCCCTGCCCGTCCTGGGAGACGTCGTAGCGCGTGTAGGAAGCCGTCGCGACGCGGTTCTCGCTCGAGCCCGTCATCCAACCGTCGGATTGGACCCCGATGATGGCGGAGCGGAGTCGGAGCTGCTCGCCGCCGACCTGGTAGAGCGTGTCGCGGCCGCGGCGATCGACGACCGGCGCCAGCAGCTCTACACCGTTCAGCGCCAGCGCGTACTCGGTCTCCGGCGAAGGGGTCAGCGTGCCGTCGGAGGCCTGGAGGTCGGGCGTCAGGATCGGGGCGCCGACGTTTATCGCCGTACCGTCCAGGCTCCACATCTTCTTCACGGAGGGGTTGAAGAACTCGGTCAGCCAGACGTTCGTCGCGTCGAGGATCTGTTGGCCGATGACGACGACCGAGGCGCCGCCCGTCGCCCGCTCCACCCAGTCGTACGGCTTGGGCAGGTTGGTCGCGACTCGGGTCGAGAGGTCGCGCTCGCCTTCGGCGGCGTACACCTCCGCGGTCAGGCTCCACGCGAGCACGAGTACCGCGGCGGTCGCGGCGACCCCCCGGTACGCTCCGGAATCGCGCCGAAGCATCCGCAACGCGACCACGAACGCAAGACAGAGCAGGCACACCACGATCAGCGCTCCCTCGATTCGTCCCTCGGGCCAACCGAGCTCGCGGTTCGCGAAAGCCGCGATCGCGAGGCCATGTGCCTCGTAGTACGGGTACTGCCCGAGGTGAAGCGGTGTTCCGGCGACGATCCAGAGGGTGAAGACCGTGGCGCCTGCGATCGCCCAGTTGCGCCCCACACCGCGCTCGATCGCGAGCGCCGTCGCGGCGAAGAGGATCGGGTACAGATAGATGACGTTCCGTTCCACGACGACCGTCGCGAAGACGGTCGAGATGTACGCACCCTTGATTCCCGCGTACCAGACGAACGCCACCAGGGCGGCGACGCTCGTCACGACGAACGCCCGCGTACGGGGGTCGGAACGCTCGTACCTCGGCCGCGCGAGTGCCGCGATCCCGACGAGGACGGGGAGCACGCCCACCCCGATCGCCAGCGCCCCCATCGCTTCGAGGCTGTGGTCGAGGATCCGATCCTTGTAGAAGCCCGTCGTGTTGCGCCAGCTCGTCGACGCATGGCCCATGAACGCCGAGAAGGCAAGCGCGACACCGACGGCGAGTGCCACGGCGCCGATCCAGTCCCAGCGGGTCCACCCGGAGCGCCAGCGCCTCCCAGGCTCGGAGGACCACGCCAGCCACAGCAGGCCGAGCACGAGGACCGCGAAGAGGACAGCGAGCTGCGTGCGTGTCAGCGCAGCCGCAGCGGAGGCGAGCACGGCGAGCCCCACGCGCCCCCGGCTCGGGGCCGCGAGCACGCGCGCGATCGTCAGGAGCGCGAGGGTGGAGAGGGGATACGCGAGGGGCTCCTCGACGAGGATCGGCGAATAGGCGAGCGCGGGCACGGCGGTCGCGCCGCAGGCCGCCGCGAGCGCGTACCAGGGGGAAACGACAAAACGCGCGAGCGCGTACGCGGGAAAGATGGTCGCGGTCATCGCGAGCACGAGCAGGAGCTTCGCCGTCGCATAGGAGGCGGAGACCGTTCCGAGCCACCACACGGGCGCGAGAAAGTACGCGACGAGCGTTGCGACACTCTCGTACGCCACTCCCCGCCGCGCAGGCTCTCCCGTGTCGGCGATTGCCCGCGAGAGCTGGGTGAGCTCGAGCTCGTCGGTGAAGATCGTGGGAACGGGCCGACGAGAGGCCTGCCACGCATAGAGCGCCGCAAGGCCGAAGTAGAGGACGAGCAGCGGGATCGCGCTCTGCAGGCGGGCCGCCCGGCCCGCACCCCGACGATTCACGGCAGGATCGCCTCGGCGGGCTCGGGAGCGGAGAACTCGGTTCGCCGGCGCACGATCCTGCAGGGTACGCCCGCCGCCTCGGCCGCCCGCACGACTGCGTCGAGCCGCTCCTGGGACGCATCCGGAATCGTCACGAGCACCTCGTCGGCCCTCGCGCCTGCGATTGCTCTCGGCGTCTCGTCGAGCGCGCCGAGGACGCTGATCCCCTGAATCCGCCGGCGTCGCACCCGCGGGTTGTCGTCGAGGAAGCCCACGACGCGCGCCTCGTGCCGCTCACGGAGCTCGCGCGCGAGCCCTCGGCCCGCGTGTCCGGCTCCCACGATCAGCACGCGCCGCCCGTTCTGGCGTAGCGCGCGCGCCTCGGGTAGAAGCCGGAGCGTCAGCCGCGAGGCGCCGACGACGAGCGTGCAGAGGACGGCGTCGACCACGAACACCTCCCCGGAGAACGAGCCGATCGGTCGCAGCGCGCGAAGGATCGCGTACGCCACCGCGGCCGAGGCGAGGCACGCCACCGCGATCGGAACGACGTCCCGCGCGGTGGCATATCGCCACACGCGCCGGTAGACCCCGAGCGCCACGAGGAGCGAGTAGCGCGTCGCGAGCAGGATGGGCAGCGCCGATAGGAACACCGAGCGCTCGAACTCGCTGCCCGTGCCCCCCTCGACGAGGAGATACGCGGCCAGGAACGAGCTGCAGATGACGACGAAGTCCGAGACGACCTCCACGAGGCGCCGGGGCTCGAAGACGAGCGCGCGCCAGAGCGACGGCTCGGCCGTCTCCACGCCCGCGCGCGACCGCTCCTCGAGATCGGAGAGGAAGCTTCCGAACTGCACGAGCAGAACGAACGTGAGCAGGACGCCGATCGCCGTGAGCCGTGCGTTGTCGAGCACGTTGTACGCGAGCGCGGTCGCGCCGAGCGCGCTCGCGACGACCGCGAGCAGGAGGACGGCCTTCGACTCCGAGAGCCCGTAGTAGACGAGCCTGTGCGACGAGTGATCCCGGCCGCCCTGTGTCACGGGGCGCCGCTGGGCGAGGCGGACGAGCGTCACGAGCGTCGTGTCGAGGATGGGCACGGCGAGGATGAGCAGCGGCAGGAGCACCGTGGCGAACGTCGTTCCCGCGACCGTCCAGCTCGACGCAAGCGCGAGCGACGCGAGCCCGAAGCCGAGCACCTGGCTCCCCGAGTCGCCCATGATGACCGCTGCCGGGCGTCCGGGGCGAAGGTTGAAGGGCAGGTATCCCACACACGCCAGGCCGAGCGCGAGGGAGAGCACGAGGACGGTCTCGTTGTCGTGCTCCGTCACCGAGTCGACCGCGAAGTACGCGCACGCGATCACGGCGAGCGTCGCTGCGAGCCCGTCCATGTTGTCGAGCAAGTTGAACGCGTTCGTGATGCCGACGAGCCACAGGAGTCCGATCGCCCACGCGAGCACGGTGTTCCCGACGATCTCGACCTCCAGCCCGCTCGCGAGCACGACGGCCGCGGCGCCGATCTGCGCGGCGAGCTTCGCGAGCGGGCTCAGGTGACGCAGGTCGTCGACGAGGCCCGCGGCGAAGAGAAGCGTGACACCTCCGAGGATCCCTCCGAGCTCGCCGCTCCACTCGACCGCTCCCGTCGCGAGCGCGAGGAGCACGGCTGCCATGAAGCCGGCGAAGATCCCCACCCCGCCAAACGTCGGCGTCGGTCGCTCGTTCCAGCGCTCTCCGGTGGGCGCCGCGACGAGGCGCGTGCCGAGCGGGGAGCGGAGGAGAGCCCAGAGAACCGCGAACGCGGCGGGTACCGCGGCGACCGTGACGATCGCATCCACAGCCTGGAAAGGGTAGTCGAGCCGTCTGCCGCCCTAGACTTCGACCGGCTGCAGATGACCGTCTACGCCGACGTCTACCGCTACCGCGAGCTCTTCTCGAGCCTGTTCCGTCGCGACCTGCGCGCGAAGTACAAGGGCTCCGCGCTCGGGCTCCTCTGGACGCTCGCGCACCCGCTCGTGCTCATGGCGGTCTACGTTGCCGTCTTCTCGCTCCTGTGGCAGGCCACCGTCGCGGACATCGACCGCTACTGGCTCTTCCTCCTCTGCGGGCTGCCCGCGTGGGTCTTCTTCGCGACCTCGCTGCAGGCAGCGTCGCGAAGCCTGCTCGAGAACGCGAACCTCATCCGCAAGGTGCGCTTTCCGCGCCAGCTCGTTCCGCTCGCGGTCGTCGGCACCCAGCTCGTCGCGTTTGTGGTGATGCTCGCGGTCGTGATGGCGCTCTGCTTCGCCCTCCTTCCCGGAAGCCGCGGAACCGTGTGGCTCGCGATCCCGCTCGGGGGGTTGCTCGTTCTGCTCGTGAGCGGCGTCTCGCTCGCGGTCGCTTCGCTGAATGCGCTCTACCGTGACGTCGAGCACCTCCTCGCCGCGCTGCTTCTTCCCTGGTTCTTCCTGACGCCCGTGTTGTACGGGCTCGATCAGCTTCCCGGAGCCGACTCGTATCCCGCCCTCGAGTTCGCCGTCCACTGGGTGAACTTCCTCACGCCGCCGATCGAAGCGCTCCGCGCGCCGCTCTTCTTCGGCGACGCTCCGCCCCTCGCGGACACGATCTACACGGTCGTGGCGGCCGCGGTCGCCCTCGCGCTGGGGGCGTTCGTCTTCAGCCGCGCGGACGACCGGATCGCTGTCGAAGTCTGACCACGGCGCGGCCCTCGAAAAGAGCATCCGATCCGGAGAACGCGGGCAGGTTCTCGTGCGTCTCGACCTCGAGTCCCTCGAGGAGCGAGGGGAAGAGCAGCGGGTGGTCGAAGCGGGGATTCCGGCCTCCGCCCGGCGCCCACGGGGCGAAGCGGCGGCGTTCGCCCCGCGCGCCGCCCTCGATCTCGACTGCTCCGCCGACCGCGGCGTACCCCTCCTCGTGCGCGTCGAGGAGAAGCCGTGACCAGTCGGACGACGGCATTGCGCCCGCGGCGAGGTGCGCCACAGCGACCTCATCCTCCGCGACAGTCTGCTCCTCCTGCCCCGCGAGCGCTGCGTCGGTCTGTGCGTCGGACTCGCCGTGCACGACGACCCGAAGCCGCCGTTCGGCGATCCGAGGCCTGACCTCGACGGGCAGGTCGAGAGGGGTCGAGCCCACCTCCTGGAACCAGAAGCGATGCTCCTCCACGAGGTCGAAGGCGAGGCGGTAGCCGCCCGGCGGCCGCGGCGCCCTGACCTGCGCTTCCAGCTCGATCTCCTCGCCCGGTTCGACGCGACGCGGAAGGGGCGCGCGCGCACCGTCCCAGACGATCGGATTCCCGAACGGGTCGAGCCAGTGGTAGGAG
>JACCWU010000020.1 GCA_013697465.1 Actinomycetota bacterium
GTTCAGTCCCCTTCTCCTCTCCCCTGATGACCAGCGGCCGCCGCCCCCTCGGCGGCCGCTGTGCTGCACGGGGGAAACCATGTTTCCCCCGTGCGCCCCCTTCTTTAGCGCGCAGCACGGCATAGCCGTGCGTGGCCTCCCGGGCGGATGAACCGCCCTCCGGCCGCCTTCGGTCGCGCAGTGGACACTGCTTCTCCCTGGGATACTCACCAGATGAAGTCGGCGCTTATCACCGGAGGTTCCTCCGGAATCGGCTTCGCGCTCGCGCGGATGCTCCGAGACGAGGGCTACGGGCTCACGCTGGTGGCTCGGCGGCCCGAAAAGCTCGCAGCGGCGGCGGCAGAGCTCGATGCGGAGGCCTTCGCGGCCAATCTCTCGGACGAGGACGGGTGCGTTCGCGCCGTGGCCGCCCACGCGAAGCGATGGGAAGGCATGGACGTGCTCGTGAACTCCGCGGGCCTCGGTATCGGCGGCTCGTTCGGCAACCTGTCCACGAAGAAGATCGACCTCCAGCTCGACGTCAATCTTCGCGGAACGCTGATCGTCACCCGGGAGGCGCTCCCTCTGCTGCGGGAGTCACGTGGATCGATCGTCACGCTCGCCTCGATCGGGGGCACGATCCCCGTGCCCGGCCTCGCCATCTACGGGGCGACGAAGGCCGCGCTCATCTCGTGGACGAACTCGCTGAACCGCGAGGAGGCGGAGCATGGCGTGCGCGCGACCGCGCTCTGCCCGGCGTTCGTCGCAACGCCGATGACGGACTGGACCGGCCTCCCGGACGACGAGATGATCCAACCGGAGGATGTCGTCGAGCTGGCGCGCACCGTGCTCCGTCTCAGCCCCCGCGCGCGAGTTCCGCAGATCGTCGTCGAGCGAGTCGGCGACGAGGTGTGAGGGGCAGGGTCCAGGGCCCGCACCGCCCCTGCGAGCACTACTAGTAGTAGGCATGACACCGAGCTCGACACCCGGGCGAGTGCCGCAGCAGAGCGCATCGGGGCCCAGTGCAATTGGGCCCCGATGCAAATCGCGCCCCCAAAGCAATCGGACCTAGGGCACCGGACACTGGTGTTGCGAAACCTCGTGCCTGGTAACGCCGATCCAGCCGCAGGCGGCGGGTGGTACTAGTGACCGTCAGGCCAGGAGTTCGGGAAGACCTTCCCGAACCAAGCCGCCAGCAGTGCCAGGTTGGCAACGAGCAGCAGCAGTCTTGGCTTCATGGCGACCTCCTCTCTTAGAAGCGGATTTCCTGAAGCGCCTCGGCAGCGCTCCGGTACAGGCGCGCGGCGTCGCGGTCTCTGCCGCGACGTGCCGCGAGGTCCCCCAGTGCGACCCACGCCTCGGTCCGGTGGCTGATCGACGCGAGCTGCTCCGCAGCCGCGTCCGCCGCCCGGAAGCACTCCTCCGCCTCCTCGAGCCGCCCGCGCTCCATCAGCGCTCGTCCCAGTACGAGCTGCGACGGGCAAACCTCGTGCAGGAAGTCCTCACGACCGTCGAGTAGAGCGAGCGCCTTCCTGGCCGTCTCGTCCGCCTGGTCGTACTCCTCACGGCGCAGATGCACCGCGGCCAGCCCACCGAGTGCCTGAGCGGCGTCGGCGGGCGAATCCGTCTCGAGCGCCCGCGCGAAGGACGCCTTGAGGTGCTCGACGGCGCGCTCCTCGTCACCCAGGAGAAGCGTTATCCCGCCGAGCATGAGCAGAAGGCGCCCGACGTTCTGCTCGTCGTTCAGCTCCTGGTACAGCTCTCTGGCCCGCTGCGCGTAGTTGCGCGAAAGCACCCAATGACCCTGCCTCTGGGCGATGTGCGATGCCTGGAAGTACGTGTTGGCGATCGCACGCCGGTCGCCGAGATCCTGCGCCAGCTCGAGCGCGCGCTCGACGTCCTCGCGCGCGGCGACGTAGTCGCGCTGGCGGCGGTGACAGCGCGAGCGCCAGCCGAGCACGTCCGCCCGCAGCAAGTCGCAGGGAAGGCCTGAGCGCTCGGCGAGAGCGAGGGCCTCGTCGAAGAGGGCGACCGCGGTTCCGATGCTCGAGAGCTTGTAGCGACACACGCCCAGCCGGAAGACGACGTCCGCCCGATCGACGTCCGAGAACTCGGATCCCTCCGCGAGAGCGCGTGCCTCGAGCAGGAGGTCGATGGCGCCGCGGATCTCGCCGTGCTGCTGGAGCGCCCACGCCTCGCCGGCGAGCGCGCGAAGCTCGAGCGACGGCGCGAGCGTGCCGGCCACGATCTGCCGCGCTTCGCGAAACGCGTCGACTGCCTCCATGTCCTCGTGCGCCTCCGATAGCGCTTCGGCTCGTGCGAGCAGCGTCTCGACCTTCGTGCGCTCCTCGGTGGAGACCCCCACCGAGAGGAATGCCGGGTCGACGGCGAGCCGCTGCGCCAGCCATGCGATCGTCTCCTCCGTCGGGCGGGTCTTCCCGCGCTCGATCTGGCTGATGTACTCCTTCGAGAAGCGGCCGGCCGCGAGGTCGGTCTGGGTCAGCCCGCAGGCGATTCGCAGCGAACGCACGCGCTCGCCGAGACGCGTGCCGTCCCCGGGCTTCGGACTGGTGGCGGTCTCGTTCATGCCCATCGGAGTGAACCCGGGATCCGGAGCCATACGCTCCCCCGGGTGGGGGAAGTCGGGTTCCTTCTCGAGTCAAGCAGACTCTAGCTCAAATCACTTGACCGAGCTACTTGACTTTTTTGGACACGGCTCCTATAGTCAGGCCCACAACCGCACCGATCGGACGCCAGATCGGATGTGAGGGCACCACCGCCGGATCCGCCGACGGGCACAGGTAGAACGTGGCTGGGCCGCAGAGTCACGATTTCTCCGGCTCGTCGCCCCGGGAAGGGGTTGCCTCGAACGGAGAACGCCCCCGGAGCCGCAGCCGGGGGCGTTTTCACATGCCGGGGGAAACCATGTTTCCCCCGGCTGCCCCCTCTGCGTCTGGGCACGGCTGACCCCGCACCTGGCCTCCCGGCCGGCACAGCCGGCCTTCGGCCGCCACACTTCGTGCACAGGTTGCTGTCTTAGGCCGCTAGCTCGGTCGCTTTGGGCTGCGACACTTCTTCGAGCTCGTGTGGGCGGACTAGCGCGAAGGCGACGATCGCGCCGGCGAGCGCGATGAACGCCGCGACGAGCAACGAGCGCTGGAAGCCGTCCATGAAGGCATCGACCGTGCGACGGCCCGCTGCCTCGCGGGCCATGATCGCGCCCATCAACGCGATACCGAGTGAGCCGCCGACCTGGCGGAATGCGTTCAGCACGGCCGCACCCACTCCGGCGTTGTCGACCGGCACGGCTCGGGTGGCGGCGGCGGCGCTCGGCGTCATGGTCATCGCCATGCCCGCACCCCCCACGAGGAAGCCGGGCAGCAGGTTCCAGAAGCTCGCGTCGGCGGTGAGCCGCGAGAAGTAGAGGAGCTGTGCGGCGACGAGCAGCATCCCGACGGTCATTAGCGCACGGGATCCCGCGCGATCGGTCGTTTTCCCGGCGATGGGTGCGATCAGGATGATCAGGATCGTCATGGGCAGGAACGCGGCGCCCGTCTCGACGGCCGAGAAGCCGAGGATGTTCTGCATGTAGAGCGACACGAAGAAGAAGACGCCGAACATCGCGAGAGCGACGAGGAGCACGACCGTGTTCGCGCCCGTGTACGTGCGGTTCTTGAACAGGCCGAGAGGGAGCATCGGAGCCCGCTGATGGCGCTCCAGGAGAACGAACGACACCAGCGCGACCGCGGCCACGGCAAACGCGCCGACGATGCGCACCGACGTCCATCCGTAGGTGTTGGCCTCGATCAGGCCGTATGTGAGCGCGAACAACCCCACCGAAGACGTCGCCAGTCCCGGGATGTCGAGCCGCTCGTGCGCCTCGTCCCTCGACTCGTCGATGAGGAGGAAGCTCGCGACAACTCCGACGACCCCCACTGGGATGTTGACGAAGAAGATCCAGTTCCAGCTCAGATGCTGGGTGAGGAGCCCGCCGACGAGGGGGCCGATCGCAAGGGCCAGCGCGGACACTCCGGCCCAGATACCGATCGCTGCGCCACGTTGGGCCGGGGGGAAGGTCGCCGCGATGATCGAGAGCGTCGCGGGGTTCATCAGTGCCGCACCCGCCCCCTGCACGACACGCGCACCGATTAGCATCTCGCTGGAGTCGGCAAGCCCGCACGCAAGCGATGCCAGCGTGAAGACGGCGATCCCGACGACGAAGATCAGGCGGCGCCCGTAGGCGTCCGAAACCTTGCCGCCGATGAGCATGAGCGCCGCGAACGTCAGGGCGTACCCCGCGACGACCCACTGGAGCTCGGACAGGTCGGCGCCGAGATCTTCCTGGATCGACGGCAGCGCCACGTTGACGACCGTGTTGTCGAGCATGATCATGAACAGCCCGAACGAAACGGCCGCGAGCGTCCACCACTTCCGCCGGGGACCCATGAAGACCGTAGGCACGCTCACGAGACGAACCCCTGCTCTGCGAAGATCACGACTCCCATTCAGTCATGCCGGCGACAGGCCGACAGCCAGCGACTAGCAACGGATGATCCGCGAAACCTATTCCTGGGTACCCACCGAGCACCAGCTCGAAGCGGCCAACGTCCTGAGGCTGGCCCGCGCGCTCGGCTGCTCCGGCTACCACGAGCTGCACCGCGTTTCGATCGAGGAGCCCGACCGGTTCTGGCGCGCCGTCCGCGAGGACCTGGGGATTCCCTTCGCGCGGGACTGGGACAGGGTTCTCGACGACTCTCGAGGCATCGAGTGGACGACGTGGTTCGTCGGTGCACGGCTCAATCTCGCGGAGGCCTGTGTGCATCGCTGGGCGGTGGAGCGGCCACACGAAGAGGCGGCCGTCTGGCATGCCGAGGACGGAGGTCGAGCGTCACTCACGTGGACCGAGCTCTCGCGGGAGACGACGCTACTCGCGGAGGGGCTCACGCAACTCGGAGTCGGGCAGGGCGACGCGGTGGGGATCTTCCTGCCGATGTCGCCGCAGGCCGCCATCGCCGCCCACGCGTGCGCGCACATCGGCGCAGTCCAGGTTCCCATCTTCTCCGGCTTCGCGGCGCCCGCCCTCGCCACGCGGCTCGGGGACTCCGGCGCGAAAGCGCTGATCACCGTCGACGCGTCGCTGCGGCGCGGTGCGGTCGTTCCGATGAAGGAGATCGCAGACGACGCTCTCCACGCGGCGCCGTCCGTCGAGCATGTCGTGGTGTGGCCACGGCTCGGCACAGATGTTCCGATGACCTCCGGGCGCGACCACTTCTGGAACGACCTCGTCGACGGCGCCCCCGGCGAGCTTCCCGCGCTCGAGGTCGAGAGCGAGGCGCCGTATCTCATCGCCTATACCTCCGGGACCACCGGCCGGCCCAAAGGTGCCCTCCACGTGCAGGGGAGCTTCCTTCTGTCCATCGCACGCGAGGCCGCCTACCAGGCCGACCTCGATCCCGGTGACCGCGTCCTCTTCGCGACCGACATGGGCTGGATCATGGGCCCCTGGACGGTCGTGGGCGCGGGAGCCGTCGGCGCGACGACTGTCTTCATGGAAGGTGCGCCCGACTGGCCCGCTGATCGCATCTGGCGGCTCGTCGAGTCGGAGCGGGTGACGATGCTCGGCGTCTCGCCGACTCTCGTGCGGGCACTCATCCCGAAAGGCGAGCCCCGGGCCGACCTCTCGTCGCTACGAGCCGTGACGACGACGGGCGAGCCGTGGAACCGAGGTCCGTACGACTGGCTGAACGAGCACGTCTGCGGCGACGGAAGCATCCCGATCGTGAACATCTCCGGCGGAACTGAGGTCGGAGCGTGCTTTCTCGCCGTCACGCCCGCGCTGCCCACCAAGCCCTGCTCGCTCGGGTTCCCCGCGCTCGGACAGGACATGGACGTCTTCGACGAGTCGGGGAAGCCGCTCCGCGGCGAGGTGGGCGAGCTCGTGTGCAAACGTCCCTGGCCCGGGATGACGCGAGGTATCTGGGGCGACGACGCGCGCTACCTCGACACCTACTGGAGCAGATTTCCCGGCGTGTGGACGCACGGCGATTGGGCATCGGTCGACGAGGACGGCTACTGGTTCCTGCAC
>JACCWU010000053.1 GCA_013697465.1 Actinomycetota bacterium
ACTCACGGGCCTGCGCGAGCACGGCGTCGGCCTCGACGCGGTCCCCGGACTCCTTAAGCGCGTCGTACAAGTCGGGTGCCAACGCGAGGCGCCGCTCGTCGCCGGGTCGGAGCACCGCCGCGGCCCTACGCAGGAGAGCGCGTCCGGCGTTGTAGTCGCCGCGGTCGAGAGCAGCGCGTCCGGCGGCCGCGAGATGCTCCGACACGCGCGCCGCTAGCGCCGGGAGCGCGGGGTCGTCGGGATCGATCTCGGACCTATACCGGTGCGCCTGCTCGACGTGGTAGCCGAGGATCTCGTCGCGCTCGACGAGATCGTGCTGCGCGAGCCAGTCTGCGAACCGCTCGTGCAACTGCGCTCGGGTCGCCTTCGGAAGGGACTCGTAGGCGGCGTCGCGGATGAGCAGATGCCGGAACCGGAACGCGTCGTCGCCCGGAAACGTGGAGTTGTCGGGACGGATGAGCTCCTTGCGCACGAGCGCGGAGAGATGTGACTCCACCGCGCGACGCATGGGCTCGGGCGCCAGCTCTGCGACGGAGCCGCGATGGAATACCTGACCCTCGACCGACCCTCGCTCGATGACGACCCGCTCCTCGGAGCCGAGCGTGTCGAGCCGCGCTTGGAGCAGGGCGTGGATCGTCGGCGGGACGACGATCTCGCCGTCGCCTCCCTGATCGCGCACCATGGCCAGCATCTCCTCAACGAAGAGGGGATTGCCCTCCGACGCTGCCGCGATGCGGATGCGTGCTCCTTCCTCGAGGAGCACGCCTTCCAGCAGGGCGTCGATCAGGGCATCGCACTCGTCGCCCTTGAGCGGCTCGAGCATGACCGAGGTCGAATTCGGCTTGCCTCCACCCCACCCCGGACGCAGCTCGAGCAGCTCCATGCGAGCCACGCAGAGGAGAAAGATCGGCGCGTTCCGCGAGAAGTCCGCCACGTGCTCGACCAGGTCGACGAAGACGGGCTCCGCCCACTGCAGGTCGTCGAGCACGACCACCTGCGGGCGGTCGGCAGCCCGACCCTCGAGCAGGCGGCGAAATGCAAGCCGCGTCTCCTCGGGAGACGAGCCGATGATCGAGTCCGGATCGGCGCCGATGGCGATCAGAATCTCGACGAGCGGCCAGTAGGTGATTCCTTCCCCGTAGCTCAGGCATCTGCCGCGCAGCACGTCGGCGGCCTCTCCAGCCCGCTCCAGGAAGTCGGCGACCAGCCGTGACTTCCCGATGCCTGCCGGCCCGAGGAGGGTGACGAGCCGGCACGAGCGCTCCTCCACGACATCCTCGAAGTCGCGCCAGAGCCGATTGCGCTCTCGCTCGCGTCCGACCAGGCGTGCCTCCGGGTGACGCGCGAGCGCGTCGGTATCGGTGAGTACGTCGAGCAGCCGGTACGCCTCGACGGGCTCCGACTTCCCCTTGAGCACGAGCGGCTCGACCGGCTCGGCGCGGACGGCGTCCCGCACGAGCAGCCGCGTCTCGGCGCCGATGAGGACGGTGCCCCGCGCCGCCGCCTGTTCGAGGCGCGCCGCGATGTTGACGGCATCGCCGGTGACGAGCGTCTCGGCCTCGCCACCGACAACGACCTCACCCGTGTTCACCCCGATGCGGGCCTCCAGCCCGTGGGCGGAGACCGCCTCGAGCATCTCCGCAGCGGCCCGCATGGCACGTAGCGCGTCGTCCTCGTGCGAGACCGGGATGCCGAAGACCGCCATGACGGCATCGCCGACGAACTTCTCGACGACCCCGCCGTGACGCTCGATGATCGTGCGTAGATCATCGAAGTAACGGCGCATGCGCGTGCGCAACGCTTCGGGATCGGTCGACTCGCCGAGCGCGGTCGACCCGACGAGGTCGCAGAAGAGGATCGTCACGACTTTGCGCGACTCGCGCGCAGGCTCCGCGACGGCCAGCGGCGCCGCGCAGGACATGCAGAATCGTGCCTCGGCCGGATTGTCCGTACCGCAGCTCGGGCATGCGGGCATCAGGCGACCTCGATACCGAGCATCACGAGTCGCTCTCGTGCCCGGGCGGCACCGGTCACGTCGCCCTTCGCGTCGTAGTGGGACAGCCCGAGGGCGGCTTCTTGTGATGCCCCGTCCATCCGACCCGCGAGCGCGAGCGTCTCGGCCAGCATCAGCCGGGCCCAGGCGCGCTTCTCGAAGAAGTCCGTCGTCTCCGCGAGCTCCACGGCTCCACGAGCGTGCTTACCGGCCTCTTCGTGCCTACCGCGCCGCGCGAGCAAGCCGCCCTCGAGCCCGGCGAGCTCGACGAAGTTGACGAGATCGTCGGCCCCCGTGGTCTCCCGTGCCGCCTCGCACAGCCGGCCGACTTCGTCGTACCGCTCCTGATCGTAGAGGCACTGTGCGAGGTCCAGAGCAGCTGTTGGGTAGTACGCGCGGTCTCCGATCCGTTCGAGCACCTCGAGGCCCTCTCGCAGCACCCGCTCCACCTCCGCGAGGTCGCCTGCCCGGAACTCGACAGCCGCCTCGGACATGCTCATCCCGCCGGCGCTCATGAGCAGCCCGGCGTCGAAGTACGCCTGACGCCCGCCGCGGACGAGCTCGCGCGCGCGATCGATCTCCCCCTGCATCGCCAGCAGGCGGCCGAGAGCTGTCCTCGACCACGCCTCTGCGAGCGCGCCGTGCGCACCGTGACGGATCGCCTTCACGCGGTCGATCGCCTCTCCGACGGGAGTGGGCCCGAACGGGAACGTGGAGAGGAGCCTGGCCCGGACGGGGATCTCGAGGCGCGTGCCCCCAGCTCTTTCGAGGTGGGCGAGCGCCTGCTCGCAGGCGCTCGCGGTCTCGGCTGCATGCAGCGCAAACCAGGCCTCGAGGGCAACGCTCCACCAATACAGGGCAACCCCCTCGTCATGGCCCGCCTCCTCGAGAACGGCCCGGGCCTCCTCCCTCAGCGCGCGGCGCTCGTCCGCTCCGACGCCGCTCGGGCCGCCGGCCAGCGCAAAGATCGCCTCGTTGAGCGCAACGAGCGCCCTCGTCACCGGGTTGGAGGCTCGACGAGCCTCGACGAAAACGGCGTTCCGCTCAGAGCGATCGCCGGACTCGCCGAGCGCGACCAACAGGTCCGGTGCGAGGGCGAGACGCTGTTCATCTCCGGGTGGAAGGACGGCCGCCGCTCTGCGCAACAACCCGCGACCCGCATTGAAGTCGCCGCGATCGAGAGCGCCGCTGCCGGCGGCCGCGAGGTGCTCCGCCGCCCGGGCCGAGAGGGCCGGGAGAGCGGGGTCGTTCTCGTCGAGTTCGACCCGGTAGCGGCGCGCCTGCTCGAGGTGGTAGCCGACGATCTCGTCGCCCTCGACCAGGTCGTGCGTGGCGAGCCAGTCAGCGAAGCGCTCGTGCAACTGCGCCCGGGTCGCCTTCGGCAGCGACTCGTAGGCGGCGTCGCGAATCAGGAGATGGCGGAAGCGGAAGCCCTCGTCTTCGGGAAACGTCGGCGCGACGGAACGGATCAGCTCCTTGCGGACGAGCGTGGCGAGATGCGCCTCGACTCCGAGACGCACGGGATCCGGCGAGAGCTGCGCGACCGCGCCACGATGGAACACCTCGCCCTCAACTGCGCCACGTTCCATCACGACGCGCACGTCGCCGTCGAGCGAGTCGATGCGCGCCTGCAGGAGCGCCTGAATCGTCGGAGGGACAGCGATCTCGCCGTCGCCTCCCTCGCGGACCATTGCGAGCATCTCCTCGACGAAAAGCGGATTCCCGGCCGAGGCGATGGTGATCCGCTCTCGCAATTCCGCGTCGAGCGGGGCATCCGTGACGAGCCGCTCCATCAGCTCCGCGCACTCCTCCGCCCCGAGCGGCTCCAGAAGCACGGAGCTTGCATTCATCTTGCCACCACCCCAGCCAGACCGGACGTCGAGGAGCTCGGTGCGCGCGATGCAGAGGAGGAAGATCGGAGCGTCGCGCGAGAGGTCGGCGACGTGCTCGACGAGGTCGATAAAAACGGGCTCCGCCCACTGCAGGTCGTCGATGACGACGACCTGAGGACGATCGGCAACCCGCGCCTCGAGCAGCCGTCGGAAGGCGAGCTGAGTCTCTGGCGGCGAGGTGCCGATCACGTCGTCAGGATCGACGCCAATCGCCAAGAGCATCTCTACCAGCGGCCAGTAGGTGATGCCCTCGCCGTAGTGCAGGCAGCGTCCGCGGAGGACGTCGGCCGAGTCGCCGACGCGCTCCAGGAAGTCGGCGACGAGGCGCGACTTGCCGATTCCGGCTGGCCCGAGTAACGTGAAGAGCCGGCAGGTTCGATCGGCGACGGCGTCCTCGTAGTCGCGCCAGAGACGCTGACGCTCGCGCTCGCGTCCCACGAGCGGCGTCTCCGGGTGGCGAGCGAGCGACTCGGCGCCGGCGAGCACCTCGACGAGGCGGAACGCCTCGACCGGCTCGGACTTGCCCTTGAGCACGAGCGGCTCGACCGCTTCGGTGCGGACCGCGTCACGCACGAGGGCCCGCGTCTCTGCGCCGATCAGCGCCTCGCCTGCTGCGGCTGCCTGTTCGAGCCGCGCGGCGACGTTGACGGCGTCGCCAGTGACGAGCGTGTCCCCCTCTCCGCCGACGACGACCTCGCCGGTGTTGACCCCGATGCGCGCCTCGAGGCCATGCGCCGAGATCGCAGCGCGCATCTCGGACGCGGCGCGGACGGCCCGGAGCGCATCGTCCTCGTGGGAGACCGGGATCCCGAAGACCGCCATCACCGCATCGCCGACGAACTTCTCGACGACCCCTCCGTGACGCTCGATGATCTGCCGGAGATCGTCGAAGTAGCGGCGCATCCGCGAACGGAGGGCTTCGGGATCGGTCGACTCCCCGAGCGCAGTCGAGCCGACGAGGTCGCAGAAGAGGACGGTGACGACCTTGCGCTGCTCGCGAGCAGGCTCCGGCGCGACCAGCGGCGAGCCGCAAGCGCTGCAGAATCGGGCGTCGTCAGCGTTCTCGCGGGCGCAGCTCGGGCATGTCACCACGCGCGGGAGTCTACGACCGAGCGGTCTGAAGCTCGGCGAGCTCGATGTCTCCCGCGTACGTGGCCGCAAGCTGGAGGTCGAAGCGTCCCGCCCCGAGCTCGAGCACCGAGGCGGCCCCCGCCGCGACACCGAGCCGGATTGCCTCCTCTGGCGAGCGCTGGTCGACGATCGCAGCGAGGAACTGCGCAACGAGAACGTCTCCGGAGCCCACGGCCGATATGGGCTCGACATGGGGTGCGAACGCGCGCACTCGCCGCGTCTTCCTGCCGAAGCGCAGCAGCGCGAAGCAGCCGTTCTCGAGCGTGATGAGGACGTTTCGCGCACCCATCTCCGCGATTGCCTCGAGCGCCATGAGGAAGTCGTCGTCGTCCTCGAGCTCCTGACCGACGAGCCCTTCCGCCTCGCGCTGGTTCGGTGAGACGAGAAACGGGGCCGCCTCGACCCCGTAGCGCAGGGGATCGCCCTCGCTGTCGAGCACGACGCGGACGTCACGGCGTGCGAGATCCCGAACCGCGTCGGCGTAGAACGAGGTCGGCACCTTGCGCGGGAGCGAGCCGGCGAGCACGACGAAGTCCGCGCCGCGAGCGAGGTAGTGCAGCTTCTCGCGGAGCATCTCGAGCTCGGCGGCCGTGACCTCCGGCCCCCATTCGTTGATCTCGGTGTACGTCCCCGCGGTCGGGTCGGCGACCGCGGTCGACGTTCGCGACTCGCCGGAGATACGCACGAAGTCGTTGAGGATCGCCTCGGACGTGAGCTCCTCGACCAGGCGCGTTCCCGTCCGCCCTCCGGCAAGCCCCGTGGCTACGACCGGCATGTCGAGCAGCTTGAGCGCACGGGCGACGTTGATGCCCTTCCCGCCGGCCAGCGTCATGACCTCGCTCGACCGATGTCGGTAGCCGATCTGGAAGACCGGCACCGTGAGCGTACGGTCGAGGGCGGCGTTGACGGTGACGGTGACGATCATGTGACGAGGCCCCACACATTCCGGGCCGTGCGTCGTGCATACCAAGCCGTCTTTCCGAAGATGCCCGGCTCCGAAACCGCGGCGGCCGCGACCAGGTTGGAGGACGCGATGAGACGACTCCCGTCGGAGACCTCGACGCGCCCGAGCCGCTGGCCTCGGCGCACCGGCAACCCCACGACGCCCTGCGCGACGACACGCTCGAGCAGCGGGGAGCGGTCGTGAACCGAGCGGACGACCGTTCGCCGGGCAACCAGGACGACCGCAGGCCGGCCGTACGCAGTCGTCGCGGTCGCGTATACCCGTCCGGCGTCGATCGCGACTATCGGCCGGTATCGGGCCAAGCCGTAGGTGAGGAGCTCTTGGAGGGCATCGTTTCGAGCGTTCCGGCTGCGACTGCCGAGCACCGTCCCGTACACGGTTACACCGCGCGAACGTGCCGCGGCCGCCTGCGACCAGCCGGCGTCGGCGGTATGCCCGGTCTTGCCGCCGACGAGCGGCGGCCAGCTTTCCAGCAGATCGTCGGTCGTGGGAAACTCGCCACCCCTGGGCAAGACGACCGAGCTCCGGCCGAGCGCATCTCGGATGAAGGGAATCCCGAGCGCGTAGCGGACGAGCGTCGTCGCATCCTCCGCGCTCGAGAGATGCCCGGTGGCGTCGAGCCCGTGCGGATTCGCGAACGTCGTGTCGTCCAGGCCGAGCTCGCGTGCTTCGGCGTTCATCAACGCGACGAAGCGCGAGATCGAGCCTCGCCCGACGTGAAGCGCAAGTGCATCCGCGGCGTCGTTCGCACTCGCGACGAGCATCGCGCGTAGGAGCATGGACACGTTCAGCCGCTCGCCCGCGCGAAGGTGGGCCGTCGACTCGCCGACCCCGGAGGAACGAGCGCCGACGGTGACGAGATCGGCCAGCCGCGCGCGCTGGAGCGTCACGATCGCGGTCATGAGCTTGGTGATGCTCGCGATCGCCCTCCGCTGCTCTTCGTTGCGCTCCGCAAGCACCGAGCCGTCTTCGCCGACGAGGTACCACGCCGAGGCAGCGAGCACCGGGACCGGCGCGGTCGGCGTCGGGTCGCCGTTCGAAGCCTGAACCCGCGCAACCGGCGAAAGCGCGACGGCTGCAAGAAGGGCGGCGACAGGGAGCAGGGCCCTACGCATCACCGGCGCGGAACTCTACTCCACTGTTACCAGCCCGCCGCGGCCCAGACCTGGGTCGCGAGGCGCTCGGCTTCGGAGGCGGCGGCGGCGCGCCAGTCCTCCTCGGTTCCGCGGAAGGCGTAGATCACGGAGCGCGACGCAGTCACGAGCGCGCTCGCCGGCCCACTCGTGAAGGCGCGTGCGACATCCGCTGGAGTCGCCCCCTGCGCGCCGACACCGGGGAGCAGGAGGAGCGTTTGCGGCATCAGCTTGCGGGCCTGCGACACGGCGCGCGGATGCGTCGCGCCGACGACCGCGCCAACGCTCGAGAGGCCCCTCTCGCCGACGAGGGGCTGGCCCCATTCGTGGACGAGCTCCGCGAGGTACTGCCACAGCGGGCGCCCGTCCGAAAGGATCGCGTCCTGAATCTCTGCCGCACCGGCATTCGAGGTGCGGACGAGAAAGAAGATCCCTGCCCCATGCCTGCGGCAGGCGGCGAGAAAGGGCTCCACGGAGTCCTGACCGAGATACGGACTCGCGGTGGTCGCGTCGGCGAGTGGCGCCGAGCCGTCGCGCGGCTCGAGCAGCGCGGCCGCGTACGCTCGCGCCGTCGACCCGATGTCGCCGCGCTTCGCATCGACGACGACGAGCAGGCCGATCGATCTCGCGTAGTCGCAGACGTCCTCGAGCGCCCGCATGCCGTCCGAGCCGAGCGCCTCGAAGAACGCCGACTGCGGCTTGACGGCGACGACGTACGGCCCGACCGCACCGACGATCCCCTTGCAGAACCGGGCCACCGCCGAAGCCGCTGCCGCGCGGCCGAGCACCGCCTCGCCGCGCAGCTCCATCGGCAGGAGGTCGAGCCGCGGGTCGAGCC
>JACCWU010000065.1 GCA_013697465.1 Actinomycetota bacterium
GCCGGGACCAACCCCGGCACCCGCCCGCTCCCCGCGCCGATGCATGGGTTGACAGGGTTCGTCGTTCGCCGACTGCTCCTCGGTCTCGTGACGCTGTTCGTCACGTCTGTGGTCATCTTCGCCGCAACGCAGGCGCTGCCGGGTGACGCGGCCCGCTCGATCCTCGGGCGGAGCGCAACGCCCGAATCGCTGGCTCAGTTACAAAGGCAGCTCGGCCTCGACAAGCCGGTGGTCACGCAGTACTGGGAGTGGATCTCCGGAGTTCTGACTGGCGATCTCGGGACGTCGCTGGCGAACGGCCTGCCCGTGACGGAGATAATTGGCGAGCGGCTGGTCTACTCGCTCTTCCTGATGCTCATCGCAGCCGTGATCAGCGTGCCGTTCGGGATCCTGCTCGGCGCCGTCAGCGCTCGCCGACGGGACGGCGCATTCGACCAGACGACGTCCGTCGTCACCCTCGGGCTCGCGGCTCTCCCTGAGTTCGTCGTCGGCATCACGCTCGCCGTGGTCTTCGCGACGACCGTGTTCGAGTGGCTCCCGGCGGTGGCCGTAACCGAGCCGGGTGTCGGTCCATGGCACTACCCGAGGGAGCTCATCCTCCCGGTGATCACGCTCGTCATCGCCGTCGTTCCCTATACGGCGCGGATCATGCGGGCTTCGACAGTCGAGATTCTCGAGAGCGACTTCGTGGAGATGGCAAGGCTGAAGGGCTTGCCAGAGCGTCGTGTCCTATGGCGCCACGCAGTACCGAATGCACTGGCGCCTACGTTTCAGGTCATGGCGCTGAACCTGGCCTATCTGGCCGGCGGCATCGTCGTCGTCGAGGCAGTCTTCAACTACCAGGGCGTCGGGCTCCTGCTCGTCGACTCGGTGCGTGCGCGAGACATGCCGGTGGTCCAGGCCGTGGCGCTCTTGATCGCCGCGCTGTACGTGGTGCTCAACCTGCTCGCGGACCTCGCCACGATTCTCGTCAGCCCCCGCCTGCGGACGTCCCTCTCGTGAGCGAGATCGCCGTCGCCGAGCCTGTTGCGGTCGACCTGGAGGCGCGGCCGGGACGCCCGTGGCGACTGCTGTTTTCGACCGCGTGGGCGCAGCATCGTACGAAGATCGGGCTCGGCATCACGCTGCTCATCGTCGGAGTGGCGTTCATCGGGCCGTTCCTCGCTCCGTACGAGCCGGATCAGGGTGTCGAAGGCCAGTTCCCGTTCGCGCCACCCTCGAGTGAAACGTGGTTCGGGACGGACGACCTGGGTCGTGACGTGCTCAGCCGATTTCTCGCAGGGGGAGTCTCGGTGCTCGTCCTGGCGGGCCTCTCGACCGCGTTCGGCATCGTGCTCGGCGTCGCTGTCGGACTCACTGCGGCGTACTCGCGCGGCACGCTCGACGACTTGCTCATGCGGAGCATGGACGTCCTCCTCTCGCTGCCGCAGATCGTCTTCGCGCTCGTCCTCGCGGCGACAGTCGGCCCCGAGCTGTGGTTGCTCGTGCTCGCCGTCGGGGTCACCACGATGCCGCGCGCGGCGCGCGTCACGCGCGGCGCCGCAGTGGAGGTTGTGGAGAAGGACTACGTACGTGCGGCCGAGGCGATCGGACTCCCCCGCCGACGGATCCTGTTCAGCGAGGTGCTGCCCAACATCTCGAGCCCCCTCATCGTCGAGACGACGCTGCGCCTCACGTTCAACGTCGCGGTGGTGGCCGGCCTCAGCTTCCTCGGCTTCGGCCTTCAGCCGCCCGCCGCCGACTGGGGCCTGATGATCAACGAGAACCGCAACGGCCTCACCATCCAGCCGTGGCCGGTGGTCTTGCCGGTGCTGGCCATTGCTCTCCTCACAATCGGCACGAGCCTGATCGGCGACGGCATCTCTCGCGCAGCGATCGGCATCGAGCGGGGACGCAGCGGGCGCGGATGAGCGACGGCGCTCCCGCACTCGAGGTCGTCGACCTCCGCGTCGAGGTCGACTACGGCGCGCGTGAGGACATCGTCGACGAGATCTCGTTGCAGGTCGTAGCCGGCGAGGTGCTCGGTCTCGTCGGCGAGTCGGGCTCGGGCAAGACGACGGTTGGCCTGGCTATCCTCGGGCATACGCGCCGTGGAGCCCGTATCGCTCGCGGTGAAGTGCGTATCGAGGGTCGCGACATCCTCGCTCTCCCGCCGCTCGAGCGTCAGCGGCTGCGCGGCAGGCTGGTCTCGTACGTCCCGCAGGATCCGGCCTCGGCCCTCAGCCCGGCGATGCGCATCGGCAGGCAGCTCGAGGAGGCGCTCACCGAGCACGGGTTCGGCGCGTCGGATGCTGAGCGACAAGCACGGATCGTCGAGGTTCTCGGCGAGGTGTTGCTGCCGACCGACGCCACGTTCCTTCGGCGCTATCCGCACCAGCTCTCGGGTGGGCAGCAGCAGCGGGTCGCGCTCGCGATGGCCTTCGCGAACCGCCCTCGCGTGATCGTTCTCGACGAGCCGACGACCGGTCTGGACGTCACCACCCAGGCACACGTTCTCGAGACGGTCCGCGAGCTCTGTGCGGCGCACGGAGTAGCCGCCGTGTATGTGAGCCACGACCTTGCGGTGGTCGCAACGCTCGCGTCTCGCGTCGCCGTCATGTACAGCGGCAGGCTCGCCGAGGTGGGCCCCACGGGAACGCTCTTCCGGCTGGCTGCCCATCCTTACACGCGGCGCCTGGTGGAGGCGATCCCCGAGCTGTCGGGGAAGCACGCGCTCGTCGGCATTCCCGGGACGGCGCCCCGGCCGGGCCATCGCCCGACCGGCTGCTTCTTCGCCCCCCGCTGCCCGTACATGGAGATGTCGTGTACCGTCGCCCCACCCGAGCTCGAGACGATCGCAGCCGAGCACGAGGTGCGTTGCTTTCGGTACGCCGACGTCCTGCGCGACGCGGTGGCCGCTCGACCGATGGCCACGCCGAGGGCGGAGATCGAGGTCGAGGACGCGCTCGTCTCCGTCCTCGGCGTCGACGCGTCGTACGGCGCGCGCCAGGTCCTGTACGACGTCGAGCTCGTCATCAGGCCTCGCGAGTGTCTTGCGCTGGTAGGCGAGTCGGGCTCCGGCAAGACGACCCTTGCGCGGTGCATCGCCGGCCTGCACGCCACTTACACCGGCGCGATCGCCTACCAGGGACGGCCACTGCTGGCAGGCTCTCGTGCGCGCGACGCAGATACCCGGCGGGAGATTCAGTACGTCTTCCAAAGCCCATACAACTCGCTCAACCCGCGCAAGACCATCAGGCAGATCGTCGGACAGCCGGTGCGAGTCTTCTTCGATGTCGGAGGCGCTGACGTCCGAGGCCGTGTGACGGAGGCGCTCGAGCGCGTGCAGCTGTCGCGCACGGTGCTCGACCGCTATCCGCATCAGCTGTCAGGCGGCGAGCGCCAGCGGGCGGCGATCGCGCGTGCACTGATCGCGGAGCCGCAACTCCTGGTCTGCGACGAGGTGACCTCGGCGCTCGACGTCTCCGTGCAGGCCGCGATCATCGACGTGCTGGCCGAGCTCCAGCGCGAGCTCGACATCGGTCTGCTCTTCGTCACGCACAACCTGGCGCTGATCCGCACGCTCTCGCAGGAGGTTGCGGTCATGAGCCAAGGGCGGATCGTGGAGCGCGGCCTGGTGGACGACGTGCTCGACAACCCGAGCGCCGAGTACACGAGGAAGCTGCTCTCCGACACACCGAGCCTCGAGGCCGCGCTGGCTGCTTCGGGCTAATGCTGATGGAAGGACGACGATGACTTCGACGAACGGCCCGCACGCGGATCTCGAGGACGCGGGCAAGGCCTCTCCGCTCCTCGCGATGCCGCCGCACAGCTTCTTCGGCGCGCCGGTCTGCCACGACCTCGCCTCGTTCGACCAGGAGGTCGCGCTGCTCGGGGTGCCCTACGACCAGGGCTCGCTGATTCCCTACTGCCGGGTCGGCCAGTCTCAAGGCCCCAACGCCGTTCGCACGAACCCGACCTTCTTCTACGGCGGGAATCCCTTCGACGGTCCGCCCGATCCGACCAGGCCGTGCGTCGGCTTCCACTGCATCGACGACGGCAAGGAGTATCTCGCCGGCGTGACCATGGCGGACATCGGAGACGTCGTGATCCCGGTGGGCGACCTCAAGGCGTTCGTCAACACCACGACCGAGGTGGCGCGGCAGATCGCAGCCCGGAACGCCGTGCTGGCGAGCGTCGGTGGCGACCACTCCATCGCCTTCCCGCTCGTGCGGGGGATGGAGCCGTGGGGCGATATCGAGCTGATCCACTTCGACTCGCACTTCGACGTCAGGGATGCCGTCGCCGGGTCGCGCTACTCGCACTCGAGCCCGATCCACCGGATCTCGGAGCTCCCCTTCGTCGAGCGCATCACGCAGTTCGGGATCCGGAACTTCGTCTCGCGCGAGTCGCTGGCGATGGTGGAGAAGATCGGGTCTGTGGTCGTGCCCGGCTCGGAGATGCACCGAAAAGGCCCGGCGGAAGCGGTCGCCGAGTATGCACCGGAGGGAAAGAACGTCTACGTGACGATCGACACCGACTTCTTCGACTGGTCGATCGTGCCGGGGACGGTGCTTCCCGAGCCGGGCGGGTTCACGCTGCAGGAGTTCCGAGAGTGCATGCAGGTCATCGTCGGGCGCTCGAACGTCGTCGGCTTCGACGTCGTCTGTCTCAACCCGCTCGTCGACTCGTCCTGGTACGGCGGTGTGACGACTCGGCTCGTGTCGTACGTGATGGCGTACACCCTCGGCTACATCTTCGACGCGCGGCAGCGTCTCGTCACTGAGCCTGTCGCCGCAACCGCGGCGAGCACCTGATCACAGAACGCGGAAGGCCCACACGCGGACGACGACCTCGGGCTCGCCGCTCGGGAGCGCTTGGAACTCGTCGCCGCGCTCGACAAGCTGCCACCGCTCCGCCTCCTCGAGCGCGGCGATCTTGTCCTCGAATCCAGGCGGGAGCTGGTCGGACCGAAGGGTGAAGATCACGTGCCCGCCGGCCCGCGTGACTCTCACGAGCTCGTCGAGGCTCTCCGCGGGTGCATGGCCGGTGGTGAGAACCCCGGAGGCGACGACGCCGTCATAGGCCGCGCTGCCGAAGGCGAGCTCGTCCCCGAGCTTGGCCTGGTGGAGTGCGCGATACACGTTCTTGCGCGCGGCTTCCGCAAGCATTCCCGCCGAGAGATCGAGCGCGTCGAGTCGCGTGAAGCCGGCTTCGGCCATGGCGGTGCCGAGCAGGCCCGTGCCCGCGCCTGCATCGAGAATTCGCCCGTCGCGCGGTAGGAGCCGTTGCGCTACCTCCAGGACCGCAGCGGGTGAGCGGTAGCCCATTCCCTCGACGAGCTCGGCGTCGTAGGCCCGGGCGATGCGGTCGTACTCGGAGCGCAGCTCGTCGACGTCACGGGCGCCGTACAACCGCCCGAGGTCGACCGCGGTGCCTTCCTCCAGCGCTCGAGCGCCTGCACGACTTCGATCGGTAACGAGCAGCCAGAGGCCAAAGAGCGTGCAGAGGACGATCATCACCGCGTAGGCGGCGCGCGTGCCGGCGGAGTCCGCGATCCCGCCGGCTATGAGGGGGCCGGCCGTCGAGGCGACGCCCCAGCCGAGCATGACGAGCCCCATCACGGAGCCGCGCCCGAGCGAGGATCGGTGCGCGCCTGCCGCCGCCAGTGGATAGATGATCGTGTCCATCGTCGCCCAGGGCGGCGCGCGCAGCAGGACGAAGGCCACGGCCGCGATGGTCGAGCTGCTGAAGAGGACGAGCACGATCGACAAGCCGGTGAGCAGCGCTGCCATGCCCGCGACGCGAAGAGTCGCCGAGCGTGCGCCCATTCGCGCGACGACCGCGCTTACGACCGTGTACACGGCGGACGCGGCCGAGAAGAGCAAGCCGATCTCGCCGGCCGAGACCCCGTTCTCCCGGAGCTGAAGCGGAACGAGCAGGTTCACGCCCCCGCCGACGAGGCCGATCAGCACGATGATCGCGATGCCGGCGAGCACGAGCTCGTCTCCCCGCGCGACGCGAAGCATGTCTCGCAAGGGTTGGCGCGTGACCTCGCCTGTGGCGGCGGGAGCTGCGAGGAACAGGAAGACCGTGACGAGCGCCGCCGCGACCGCGGCTGCGAGGAACGGCGTCCCCGTGTCGTAGCGATCTGCCAGGGTGCCCGAGAGTACGGGACCGACGGTGAACCCGAGCCCGGCCACCGTGGTGGCGGCGCCGAGAGCGCCGGCACGCTTGTCGTGGGCCAGCGAGTCGGAGATCCACGAGGTGCCGGCTCCCCAGACGGCACCGAACGCCACGCCGAAGGCGGCGCGGCCGAGAAGCAACGACCAGAACTCGTCTGCCAGCCCCTGCCCGAGCGTCGCGAGCGTGAAGAGACACGCCGACGCGATGGTCACCTGACGCGCGCCGAGCCTGTCCGCCAGCAATCCCAGGGGGAATGCGACGACGAGCGCGGCGAGGCTCGATGCCGCGAGGATCATCCCCGTCTCGACCCCGGTCAGCGTCAGCTCGTCCGCGAAGGTCGGCGCGAGCGGCACCATCGCGATCCAGACGAGCGTCTCGAGGAAGATCAGCGCATAGATCGGGGCGACGGTGCGGCGCATCGGCTGCCCGCAGTCTCTCGCACCCTATAACGCGCGTCTTCACGGACCGTCGAACGACGAGGCACCGAGCGCTGAGGGCGGACGGATCGTCTAGCGCTGGCTCAGCTAGAGAGTCGCGCGAGAAACTCGCGGGCAGTTCGGGCCAGGACGATGTTGCCCTTCCTCTCGTAGAGGGCGAGCGCCACCTCGGCCGCCGCATGTGCGTCTTCGGGACGATCGCCCGCGGCGAGAACCTCGGCCAGCGAGAGCAGGGCCGTTCCGTGGAGGTTGAGGTCGTCGGTGTTACGCGCGATGTCGACCGCAGCCCGGGCGACCGTCTCCGCGGCGTCG
This sequence comes from Actinomycetota bacterium, assembly GCA_013697465.1. Lineage (GTDB taxonomy): Bacteria > Actinomycetota > Thermoleophilia > Gaiellales > Gaiellaceae > GMQP-bins7. The sequence continues at coordinate 6,915 of JACCWU010000065.1, forward strand.
AGCTCCTCTCTTTGGGCAAGAAGCTTCGCGCGCGCACATCGCCAGCGCACCTGCGGGACGACGGCATCGCCGATCGCCGTTTCCTCGGCCTCGCGGGAGATCGGGTCCGCTTCCTCCAGAAGGCCCTGGCGGCAAAGGATGTCGACGAGCAGGCTGGCGCTATTCGACACCGTCTCGATGTCGCCTCCCTGAGCTTCGTCGCGAGCGAGGCGGAGCGTCCCCTCGGCCGCGGCGAGGTCGCCCGCGGCCAGATCCACTGTCGCCAGTATCAAGAGCCCCCTCGTGCGCAGGACGTGCATGCCGAGCTCGGCGCGGATCTCCATGCTGGACTCGGCAAGACGGCGGGCGTCCCGGAGTCTCCCACGCATCGCCTCGAGCTGGGCCAGCGACTCGAGGAGCACAGCCTCGGCAGCGCGGTCGCCTTCGAGCTCGTCGTGCAGCCGGCGCCACTCCCGGACAGCCTCCTCGACCGGCTTGGGGCCCTGCGGAAGCTGCCAGACGAGCCACCAGGTGAGCTCTTTTTCATGACGTCGATTGCCTGCCCGGCGCGCGTGCTCGAGCCCAAGTCGCGCCTCTCGCTCGACGGACACAGACTGGTGTCTGATGTCGTAGACATACGCACGCCAGTCGTGTACGCGCGCAAGGCCTTGCTCGTCGCCGAACTCCCGGAAGATCGGCTCGAGCCCGTCCAACACCTCGAGCGCCTTCGCGCCGTGATAGCTCGGATCGGTGACAAGCCTCCCCCACGAGAGGGAGCTTCGAGCGCGCGCGGCGAGGATGCCTCTGGCCGCTGGCAGTCGCTTCTTCTACCACCTCGTCGAAGATCGCTTGTGCACGCTGGAACTCCCCAGCGTCTCCGAGAAGCTCCCCGGCGGCCTGCCGGTGCTCAATCCGCGTCGTATCGTGAGGCGGAAGAAGCGCGGCCGCGCGCAGAAGCAGGTTGACGGCCGCATAGTCGCGTCTCGCGAAGGCACGGCCGCCTGCCGCGCCGAGCCTGCCGGCGGCTCGCAAAGCGAGCCTGCGACCGTCTTCGGCTACAGGCCCTAGCTCTTCGAGGTAGCGGTAGGCCTGCTCGACGTGGTAGCCGAGGATCTCGTCGTACTCCGTTGTGCGGTCGCCCGCTTTCTTCTCGAGCCAGTCGGCGAAGCGCTCGTGAAGCCCGGCGCGGAGCTTCTTCGGGATACCGTCGTATGCCGCGTCGCGAATCAGGATGTGACGTACGCGAAAGGCGCCCTCGTCCGCGAAGCTCGCCGCCGCCGGGCGAATGTACTCGCGCTCGAAGAGCATCTCCAGGGACTCGGGCACGCGGGAGCGCTGGACTTCATCCGAGAGAGCGAGCACCGCGCCGCGATGGAAGACCTGCCCCTCGACCGCTCCACGCTCGAGCGCCGAGCGCTGTCCGCTCGGCATCCGGTCGAGTCGCGCACCGAGCAGCTCACGGAGTGTTGGCGGGATCGCGAACTCAGTGAGCCCGGGTTCGGCCATCCACCGGCCGTTGTCGCGCCTGAGCAATCCGTCGTCGATCAACATCCCTACGAGCTCTTCGACGAAGAGCGGGTTGCCCGCAGCTGCGACCGAGAGCCGCACCGCGAGTCCGGGCGGCAACTCGGCTCTACCGAGCAGCTGGCCGACGAGCTCACTCGAATCGGCATCGCCGAGCGGCTGCAAGTGGAGCGATGCCTCCCACTCGGTGTGGTCTTCCACGAGCTCGGGGCGAGCGAGACACAACAGGAAAATCGGGTTGCCTCGCAAGGTACGCGGCATTCGGGAGAGGAGGTCGAGCAGCGCGGCCTCGGACCAATGAATGTCGTCGACGAAGAGAAGCAGCGGGCGCTCGCGAGCGAGCGCCTCGAAGAGGCCGGTGATCGCCGCTGCGATCTCGTCCGTGCCGGACTCACCGTCGGCGACGCCGATCGCCTGCGCGACGACCTCGGCCGCTCCGCCGGGAACGAGCGCTCGGATCCGCTGAAGCGCGTCCTCGCGCGCGTGCTCGTCGCGGATGCCGGCCGCCTGGCGCACGATCTCAGCGATTGGCCAATAGGTGATGCCCTCCCCGTACTGGAGGCAGCGGCCGGACAGGATCTGGAACTCCCCTTGCGCGGAGGCGAGAAGCTCGGCCGCGAGCCGCGACTTGCCGACTCCGGGCTCGCCTACGACCGTCGCGAGGACGCAGTGTCCGGCGGCCGATTCTGCAAGCCGTTCCTGCAGCAGCGCCAGCTCGCCGTCTCTCCCGACCATGGGCATGTCGAGGCGACGCGCACGGGCGGGAGCTTCCGCCTCGACGTGGGTGAGGCGGTAGGCCGGCAGCGGTTCGGACTTGCCTTTCAGCTCGAGCGGCGCGACTGGCTCGGCGGAGACTGCGTCCCGGACGAGCCTGAAGGTCGCCTCGCCCATGAGGATCTCGCCCGGGGAGGCGGCCTGCTCGAGCCGGGCCGCAACGTTGACCGCATCGCCCGTGACGAGCGCCTGCCGCAGGCTTGCATCGCCTGCTACGACCTCACCCGTATTGAGGCCGATGCGAAGCGCGATCCTCGAGCCGAAGCGCTGCTCGAGCTCGGTGTTCAGCCTCGTGAGGCGCTCCTGCATCTCCCAGGCTGCCCTCACCGCCCGCAGAGCGTCGTCCTCGTGTGCGACGGGGACGCCGAATACGGCCATCACGGCGTCTCCGATGAACTTCTCGACCGTCCCGCCATGCCGCTCGATGGCGCCCCGCATCTCGTGGAAGTAGCTGAACATGAGATCTCTGACGGACTCGGCATCGACGCGCTCCCCCATGGCGGTCGACCCCGACATGTCGCAGAAGAGGAGGGTGGCCAGCTTCCGGCGCTCAGGCGCCTCGGGCCCGAGCGGGGCGGCACATGAGTTGCAAAAACGCGCCGCCTCGGGATTCTCCTGCCCGCACTCCGGACACCGCATCCCGAAATCCTAGGTGGGAAGAACGCGACGTTTGTCACGCGTCCTTTTCGAATGGGATGATGGGCGCGGATGGCGCCTGCGGCGGGCCGATCGGGGAGCGATTTCGATCACTTGGACGAGCGGTCGATCGGGTTGCGCCACCTCGTCTTTCAGTCGCTCACGAACATGGCGCCTGCCACGGCGCTTGCACTCGGCTTGCTGGTCGTCGTCGCGTTCTCCGGCCCCGCTTTGCCTTTCTTCATCCTGGTGGCGCTTGCCATTTGCCTTTGCGTTGCAAGCTCACTCGCTCAGATGGCCAAGCATGTTCCTTCTGCCGGCGGCTGGTACGCCTACACGGCCCGTGGGCTCGGGCCAAAAGCGGGGTTTCTGGTGGGGTGGCTCTACCTCCTGTCGATCCCGGCGGGCATGACGCTGATCCTGATCTCGACGTCTTTTGTCGTGCAAGACGTGATGACGAACGAGCAACGAGGCCTAGGCTGGGAAGGATCGCCCTGGTGGCTGTGGATGCTAGTCGCGGCGGGCTTCATGCTCGTCCTCGCGTATCGCGGCATTCGCGTCGCAATGAACGCGGCCATCGTGCTGGGGGTTGTGGAGATCGCGTTGTTCGGGGCGCTCGCCGTCTGGATGGTTCTCTCGAACTCAGGCGAGAACACGCTACGGGTATTCGATCCCGGCGAGGCACTCGGTAGCGACTTCGACTTCTACTTCAAGGGGCTTGTGGTCGCGATCCTGGTCTTCGTGGGCTTCGAAGGAGCAGCCCCACTCGCCGAAGAGGCGCGGGATCCTCGCAGGACGGTGCCCCGAGCCATCGTCGGGACGACGCTCGCGATCGGACTCTTCGTCATCTTCGGTTCCTACGCGACGGTCGTGGGATTCGGGTTCGACGAGTTCACGGATGCGGCCTTCGCAGCCGGAAATCCGTGGGTCGAGCTCGGTGACCTCTACTGGGGCGTGGGTTGGACGCTCATCTTTCTTGCCATTCTCAACTCGCTGCTCGGGCTGGGGAATGCTGTCGCAAACGCGGCTAGCCGGATCGTCTACGCACTCGGTCGGAACGGCGCCATTCCGGTGGTCTTCTCGCGCACGCACGCGACCTATCGAACGCCTCACATCGCCATCGCCGCAATCGTTGGATTGGGAACAGGTGCTGCGCTTCTCGCAGGCTGGAAGTGGGATTTGCTGACGGCGCTCGGCGTCGCTGCGGTCGCTCTCACAGTTCCTTCGATGCTGATCTACATCGCGGTGTGCGCGTCGACCGTCGCCTTCTATTGGCGCGAGCGCCGAGACGAATTCAGCATTTGGCTCCATGGCTTCGTTCCACTCACCGGCATCGTCGGGCTTGCTGCCGTCGCCTACTACCAGTACCGACCGCTTCCTCCGTACCCCATTCGCTGGTCGAACTGGTATGTGCTGGCCGGGCTCGGCGTCGGTGCGCTCGTCATGGCCTGGATGGTGCGCCGCCGGCCCGAGGCGCTCGTAAACGCCGGCCACATCTTCATCGAGAGCGACGAGGGCGGCTCTCAGTCGCGTCCGTCTACCGCGCCGAGCTAACCTCGGCCAGGAGCGTGCGCGCTCTCGCGGCGAGGACGACGTTGCCCTTGCGTTCGTAGAGCACCAGCGCCTGGTCGAGTGCTACCGTGGCGTCCCGGTCCCGGTCGGCGAAGCGCAGCACGTCCGCCAGGGCAAGGAGGCAGTCTCCCTGCAGCTCGAGGAAGTCGGTCTGCTCGGCGAGGGCGACCGCCTCCCGGGCGAGCGTTTCGGCGCCCGCGTCACCTCGTCGTGCCAGCACGCGCGCTCGCACCGCCCGCCACCTCGAGTGCTCGATCGGCTGATCCTTCGGCGACCACTTCTCGGCCCGTGACGCCAGCGCTTCCGCCTCGTCGATCCTTCCTTGCTCCACGAGCAGGTTTCCGAGGAGGCTCGTTGCATTCGCGAGATCCGGGAAGATCGAGAGGGCCTCGGCCAGATCGATTGCTCGACGAAGGTCTCTCTCCGCAGCGCTCGCATCGCCTGCGAGCAACTCGATCTCGCCGCGACAGAGCGGATGCCACGCGGAGAAGAGCATCCCTGTGTCTTCGAAGACCGCAAGCGCATGATCGGCGAGCTCACGCGCGACGTCGAAGCATCCGTTCTTCGCCTCGAGCCTTGCAAGCGAGTAGTGCGTGTGCCCATCGACGCCAACGTCGTCGCCCGCCTCGTCGAGAATACGGTGGCACTGGACGAGGCCGTCTGCCACGGGCATCGGTCCGTAGGCAGCGGTCCATCCGAGGTACCACAGCTGCTCGACCTCCAGCCTCCGGTCGGCGAGCCGACGAAAGCCCTCTATCGCCCGCTCGGCCTCGCGCTGGGCAGCTTGGAACCGGCCCATGTGGATGTACGTCAAGGCGCGCATGTCGTGAGCGCGGGCGATTCCCGGCGTGTACTCGAAGGTCTCGAAGACCGACTGCACTTCGTCGATCGCGGCCAGCATCTCCCGGACGCCGAACTCCGGCTCGATCCAGAGCCGCATCAGAGATCCGATGAGACGAGCACGTGCCGCGAGGAGATCGTCATCCCGAGCGCGCGCCCCTTCGAGCACCACGTTCGCGGTCTCGAGAGATCGGTCGAACTCCCCCATGTATCCGAGCTCCTCGGCTGTGAACTGCAGTAGCTCCAGGCGCGTCTCGCTCTCGTCGGGCAGCAATGCCGCGGCACGGGACAGGAGCTGGGTGGTAGCTCGGGAATCGCGGCGATGCAACGCTCGCAACCCGGCTCGCTCGAGCTTCTCGGCGGCACGCATTGCGGTGGTGCGGTCGGCGTCGGCGGTCGGGCCGAGCTCGGTGCGATAGCGGTATGCCTGCTCGAGGTGGTAGCCGAGAATCTCGTCGTATTCGGCAGCCCGGTCGCCCGCCTTGGACTCGAGCCAGTCGGCGAACCGTTCATGGAGGCTCGCGCGCACCTTCTTCGGAATCGCCTCGTAGGCTGCGTCGCGGATCAGGATGTGGCGCACGCGGAAGGCGGCTTCGTCCACGAAGTCGGCGCGAGTCGCGCGCAGGTACTCGCGCTCCGCCAGCGAGTGAAGCGCCGCCGGAGCCGTGGCGCGATTGCGCTCCTCCGACAAGTCGATGACGGCTCCCCGGTGGAAGACCTGTCCCTCGACAGCGCCACGCTCGAGCGCGGAGCGCTCGCCTGCCGGGAGGCGATCCAGGCGTGCGCCGAGGAGCTCGCGCAGCGTCGCCGGGATCGTCACGTCGGCGAGGTCGCGGGTGACGACCCATCCGCCGTCGTCTCTCGCGAGCAGGCCGTCGTCGATCAGCATTCCCGCGAGTTCCTCGACGAAGAGCGGGTTGCCGGAAGCAGCGTCTGCCACGCGCGCCGCGAGCCCCTTGGGAAGCGCTGCCTCGCCGCCGAACAGCTGCTCGACCAGCCTGTTCGAGGAGGATTCGTCGAGCGGGTCGAGCCGGAGCGTCGCATCCCACGCCGGGTGTTCCTCGATGAGCTCGCGACGGGCGAGACAGAGGACGAGCACGGGCGCGTCGACCAGCGCGTGCGGGAGGCGGGTGAGAAAGTCCAGAAGCACCTCATCCCCCCAGTGGATGTCGTCCACGAGGAGGAGAAGCGGCTGCCGGCCGGCCAGCGCTCTGATTAGCTCGCGCAGAGCGCCTGCGATCTCGTCGGTCGAAGCATGACCTTCGACCAATCCGATCGCCTGAGCGACGACGTGCGCATCGTCCCCGGGCACGATCGTCCCGATGCGGGCGAGCGCTTCGTCGCGCGAGTGCTCGTCCCGGATCTCCGCCGCCTGGCGCACGATCTCCGCGATCGGCCAGTAGCTGATGCCCTCGCCGTAAGGCAGGCAGCGGCCGGTGAGGATCCGGAACTGGTCTTGGGCGCGCGATACCAGCTCGGCCGCGAGCCGTGACTTTCCGACCCCTGGCTCGCCGACGACCGTGGCGAGGATGCAGCGTCCCGAGGCCGCTTCGGCGAGCTTCTCGCTCAGCACCGCAATCTCCGTGTCTCTCCCGACCATCGGCGTGTCGAGCCGGCGCGCACGGGCGGGCGCTTCGGCCTCGACATGTGTGAGCCGGTAGGCGGGCAGCGGTTCGGACTTGCCTTTCAGCTCCAGCGGCGCGACTGGCTCGGCGGAGACCGCGTCGCGGACGAGCCTGAAGGTCGCCTCGCCGATCAGGATCTCGCCCGGGGAGGCGGCCTGCTCGAGCCGGGCGGCGACGTTGACGGCGTCGCCGGTGACGAGCGCCTGTCGCAGGGTCGCATCGCCCGCGACCACCTCGCCCGTGTTGACTCCGATCCGGAGCGCGATCTTCGACCCGAAGCGCTGCTCGAGCTCGGCGTTGAGTCGTTCGAGGCGTTCCTGCATCTCCCATGCCGCCCGCACCGCGCGCAGAGCGTCGTCCTCGTGGGCGGTCGGGACTCCGAAGACGGCCATTACCGCGTCGCCGATGAACTTCTCGACCGTCCCGCCATGGCGCTCGATCGCTCCCCGCATCTCGTGGAAGTACGCAAACATGAGGTCGCGGACCGATTCGGCATCGACGCGCTCGCCCATGGCCGTCGAGCCGGACATGTCGCAGAAGAGAAGGGTGGCGAGCTTCCGACGTTCCTGCGGCTCGGTTGGGCCCTCCACCGGAGCGCCGCAGGAATCGCAGAACCGGGCCTCCGCACGGTTCTGGTGTCCGCAGCGCACGCAGACCGTCATCAGCTGGTCAGTCTACGACCCGCGCGACCGACCCTTCCCCGCCGCTCGCGCGCCGGCCCTCGACGTAGGCCTTCAGCCTCCGGCCGTATACGTGCCGGGATCGGATACGACCGCCCACACGCCCTCGGGTGGCCGGTCGATCTCGATGCGGTCGCTGATCCTCATCCCGTGCTTCTCAGCGTAGCCCCGGCGGCGCGCAGGCCCGCTGCGTGCGCTATACCTGAGGCATCGCGAAGACCAAGCCTGTCGAACAGCTCGAGCGGGTCGTGATCCGCTTCGCAGGCGACTCCGGCGACGGCATGCAGCTCACCGGCGATCGCTTTACGAGCGAGACGGCGGTCTTCGGAAACGACCTGGCGACGCTCCCGGACTTCCCCGCCGAGATCCGCGCGCCCGCCGGATCGTTGCCGGGCGTCTCGGGGTTCCAGGTCCACTTCGCCGACCACGACATCCTCACGCCCGGCGACCAGCCGAACGTCCTCGTGGCCATGAACCCGGCCGCGCTCAAGGTGAACATTGGCGACCTCGCCAAGGGCGGCACCTTGATCGTCAACACCGACGCCTTCAACGACCGCAACCTGCAGAAAGCGGGTTACGGGTCGAACCCGCTCGAGGATGGCTCGCTCGCGGACTTCCACGTCCACGAGGTCGCGCTTTCCTCGATGACGATCGAGGCGCTCAAAGGGATCGATCTGATCACCTCGCGCGAGGCCGAGCGCTCCAAGAACTTCTTCGCGCTCGGGCTCATGTCCTGGCTCTACCAGCGGCCCGTCGAGGGCACGCTCGCGTTCGTCGAGAAAAAGTTTGCGAAGCGGCCCGAGATCGCCGAGGCGAACGCGAAGGCGTTCAAGGCCGGCTGGAACTACGGCGAGACCTCGGAGGACTTCGCGGTCTCGTACGAGATTGCGCCGGCCAAGCTCGAGCCGGGCACGTACCGGCAGATCTCGGGGAACACCGCGCTGACGTACGGCCTGATCGCAGCGAGCAAGCTGTCCGGGCTGCCGCTGTTTCTCGGCGCCTACCCGATTACTCCCGCGTCCGAGGTCCTCGAGCAGCTCGCGTACTTGAAGCACTTCGGCGTGCGCACGTTCCAGGCCGAAGACGAGATCGCGGCGTCTGGCGCTGCACTCGGCGCCGCCTTCGGCGGCGCGCTCGGCGTGACGACCTCGGCGGGGCCAGGGATCGTGCTGAAGTCGGAGACCGTAGGGCTCGCAGTCACGCTCGAGCTGCCGCTGATCGTCGTCGACATCCAGCGGGCCGGGCCTTCGACCGGAATGCCGACGAAGCCCGAGCAGGCGGATCTGTTGATGGTCATGTTCGGGCGCAACTCGGAGTCGCCGGTGCCCGTCGTGGCCGCCTCGACTCCCGCCGGGTGCTTCCACGCGGCGATCGAGGCCGTCCGGATAGCGATCAAGTACCGAACGCCGGTCTTCCTCCTCTCGGATGCCTACCTCGCCAACGGCTCCGAGCCGTGGCTGATACCGGAGGTCGGCGCGCTCGCCGACATCTCGACCGAGTTCGCCACAGAGCCGAACGACGGCGAGACCTTCCTCCCGTACAGGCGCGATGCGGAGACCCTCGCGCGCCCGTGGGCGATTCCGGGAACGCCGGGACTCGAGCACCGGATCGGCGGGCTGGAGAAGGAGGACGAGACCGGGAACGTCTCGTACGACCCCGAGAACCACGATCTCATGGTGCGACTGCGGGCCGCGAAGGTCGCGGGAATCGCGGCGGACATCCCGGAGCTCGAGGTCGACGACCCCGACGGCGCCGAGACGCTGGTCCTCGGCTGGGGCTCGACCTACGGCGCTATCGGAGCCGCCGCGCGGCGTGTGCGCGCGACCGGGCGCAACGTCGCGACTGCGCATCTCAACCACCTGAACCCGTTCCCGCGCAACACCGGCGAGGTCGTCCGCGCGTACGACAAGGTGCTCATCCCCGAGATCAACCTTGGGCAGCTCCGGATGCTCGTCCGGGCTGAGTTCCTCGTCGATGCGGTGGGCTACAACAAGGTCCGCGGCCGCCCGTTCCGCGCGGCGGAGCTCGAGGACGCGATCACGGCGCTGGTGGACTCGTGAGGCCGAAGAAGAGGGCGCTCGACCGACGCGGGTTGCTCTTGAAGGAGCAGCCGTTCACGTTCCGGCAGCGGAAGGACGGCACGGTCGCCATCTTCTGGAACGGGCGGCCGGCCACGGTGCTCGCAGGGAAGCTCGCGGAGAACTTCCTCGGCTTGGCTCCGGAGTGCACCGGGCAGGAGCTACAACTGCTCATGGCCAGGGCGACCGGCAACTTCAAGCGAGGAAACGAGAGGAGACGATGAGCGGGAACGGCAATGGGCTCGTCCAGCTCACGGCGAAGGACTTCAAGTCGGATCAGGAGGTCCGCTGGTGCCCCGGCTGCGGGGACTACGCGATCCTGAACGTGATCCAGGTCTTCATGCCGGAGCTCGGTCTCTCGCGCGAGCGCATCGTCTTCGTCTCCGGAATCGGCTGCGCCGCGCGCTTCCCGTACTACATGCAGACCTACGGGATGCACTCGATCCACGGGCGCGCGCCGGCGATCGCGACCGGCCTCGCCGTGTCTCGTCCGGACTTGTCCGTCTGGGTTGTCACCGGCGACGGCGACGCGCTCTCGATCGGTGGCAACCATCTGATCCACTCGCTCCGCCGCAACGTCAATCTCAAGATCCTCCTCTTCAACAACAAGATCTACGGCTTGACGAAGGGCCAGTACTCGCCGACCTCCGAGCTCGGGAAGGTGACCAAGTCGACGCCGCTCGGCTCGCTCGACCATCCCTTCAACCCGCTCTCCATCGCGATCGGCGCCGAGGCGTCGTTCGTCGCGCGGGCGATCGACACGGACAAGAAGGGGCTCACCGAGGTTCTCGGGGCCGCCGCGCGGCACCGCGGCTCGGCGTTCGTCGAGATCCTCCAGAACTGCAACATCTACAACGACGGCGCCTTCGACTTCGTCCGCGAGGAGAAGGGAAACCGGATCTACCTCCAGCACGCCGAGCCGATCCGCTTCGGCGCCGAGGGGGAGAAGGGCGTCGTGCAGGAAGCGGACGGGTCAGCGCGCGTCGTCGAGGCTGCCGCGGTGGACGAGACGACGTTGCTCGTCCACGACGCTGGCCAGCGCGAGCCGAGTCTCGCGTTCGCGCTCTCCCGGATCACCTTCGAGACCGACGGCGCGGTGCCGCTCGGCGTCTTCCGCAGCGTCGAGCGCCCGGTGTACGACGACTTGATGAGCGAGCAGCTCGACGCCGCGCGCGAGACGTCAGGCGAAGGCGACCTCGCCGCGCTCCTGCACTCGGGAGACACCTGGACCGTCGCCTGAGACAGCAAAGCCCCTGACTGTCACCGCGATTGGTCGGCGAGGAAGCGGACGATCCGCTCGGCGATCTCCTCGCCCTTCTCCTCCTGGAGAAAGTGTCCCGCTCCCGGCACGATCTCTGCAGACCCCGCGCCCGGGATGCGTGCGGCCATGCGCTCGGCGGCGTCGGGCGTGAAGATCGGGTCGGAGTCGGAGAACAGCACGAGCGTCGGTTTCTCCCAGCGCGTGAGCGCGCCGCGCACTTCGAGCATCTTCGCCGCCGACGGATGGTCGATCTCGGTGGGCACGAGCTCGGGGAAGGCGAGGACGCCCGCCTTCGACTCCGGCGTCGGGAAGGGCGCGTTGTAGCCAGCGAGCACCTCCTCCGAGAGCTCGCTCACGCACGAGATCTGCACGAGCTGTCCCGGGACGAGGTCCGACCCGAAGCGTCGCATGAACTCGCGGAAGCGCAGCCACTCGGGCGAGGGAGCCCCGCCGGCGCCGATCCCCGTATTCAGGATCACGAGCCGTGCGATGCGATCCGGGCGCTCGACCGCGAGTCGCAGACCGATCGGCCCGCCCCAGTCCTGCACGACGACCGTCGTTTCCCGCAGGTCGAGCTCGCCCACGAGCCGCTCGATCGAGCCGTAGTGGAAGTCGTAGGAGTAGTCCTCGATCCTTGTCGGCTTGTCCGAGCGGCCGAAGCCGAAGTAGTCGGGCGCGACGACCCGAGCGACCTCCGCGAGCGGCGGGATCATCTTGCGATAGAGGAACGCCCAGCTCGGTTCGCCATGGAGCAGCAGCACCGGGTCGCCAGCGCCTTCCTCCACGTGGTGCATCCGGAGTCCGTCTTGCTCGAGGTAGCGCGGCTCGAACGAGTAGCTCGGTAATCCTTCGAAGCGCTCGTCGGGCGTCCGAAAAGACTCCACCTGCCGATCATGACGAGTCGCGATGCACCGGAGCGCGCTCGCGCGCCAACCGCTCGATGAGGTCGGCCGCTTTCACCGTTCCAGGAGTCGCCTGCACGCGGGCAGCGGTCGCACTCATGCGCTCGTGCAACGGCTGGTCGTCGAGGAGCCGGTCGATCGCGTCCAGCAACTCGCCGTCCTCGAACTCGTACGTTTCGAGGCGGATTCCGCAGCCCGTCTCCGCGACGCGTTGGGCGTTGTCGTACTGGTCCCAGAAGAGTGGCAGCGCGATCATCGGCTTCCCGAAGTGGAAGCACTCCGTCGTCGTGTTGTTCCCGGCGTGGGTGATGACGACGTCGGCGAGCGGGAGCAGCGCGGGCTGTGACACGAACTCCTCGCCCCACATGTTCTCGGCCAGCTCGAACTCCGACGCCTGGGGGCCCTTCGAGACGATGAACCGGTGCGGGGCGCGGGACAACACGTCGACGAGCCTCTTCATGAGGTCGACGTCCGCTGAGCCGAGGCTGCCGAGCGACAGGTAGACGAGACAGCCGTCGCCCGTCGCGATCCGATCGGGAAGCGGCGGCGCGTCCTCGGAGCGACGCACGCAGGTGTCGAGGCGATGCCAGGTCGGTCCGAGCGGCCTGCCGCGCGTGTAGTCGTGCTCGCGCGGATACAGGGTGAGGTTCAGCCACTCCGACTCGTGGATGAACTCTGCTTCGCGCAACGGATGCGCGCCGCGCTCCTCGAAGAAGGCCGAGAACTCGCCGTGTAGATCGGCGGTGGCCCGGCGATACTCCAGTCGCAACTCGTCCCAGCCCGTGCGATCGCCGGCCGGGTAGCCGGAGAAGACCGGGGGGATTTCGGAGTCCTTCACCTCGAGCGGGTTGCACGAGACGATCCGTGCCCAGGGAAGCCCCGAGTGCTGGATCGCGGGGAAGCCGACGACGTTGTCCTGTGCGATCACGTCGGGCCGAAGCTCGTCGAAGATCTCGCGGAGCCGGTCGTCGACGTAGCGCGCTCCGTCGCAGAGTGCGCGCCAGGTCGGCTCGATGAACTCCGACAGCTGCGCGATCGTCGGCTTGCGGAAGACGGGCGCGGTCTCCCGGATGAAGTCCTTCCAGAACTGGCCCGGCGCCTCGTCGAGCTCGGGTGGGGGGCCGAGGCGCATGAGCCGCTCCTCGAATCCCTGCGCTTCGAGATTGCCGGCGAACGACTCCTCGATCACGAACAGCACGCGATGGCCCCGGTCGCGCAGCACCTGGCCGATTCCGACGCAGTTGTTCGTCGGGCCGAACGCCCCTTCGGGGAAGAAGACGAACGTTGCGCCCTGCACGCGCGACTACTCTCTCATGATTCCGCGAGTTGCATCGGGCTGAAGCGCGCAGTAGTGTCGCTTCAGTTTTCTTCGATGAGCCTGCAGACACTTGAAGAGACGCGCGTCGACGTCGGCGAGCGGCTCCGCGCAATCCGGAAGCTCCGCCGCGTGACGCTCAAGACCGTTGCCGACCGGGCGGGCCTCTCCGAGAGCTTCTTGAGCCAGGTCGAGCGCGGCAGGGCAAATGCGAGCGTCGCGTCGCTGAAGCGCATTGCCGTCGCGCTGGGTGTCAACGTTGCCGATCTCTTCGAGCCGAACGGATCGACAAGCAGGCCGCGGGTGCTTCGGCGCGAGGGTAGGCCGGCGCTGGCTTTCGGGACGCTCGGGCGCAAGTTCATGCTGACCCCGCGGCCGCTCGAGCATCTCCAGGTGATCGTCGGCGAGCTCGATGCCGGAGGCTCCACCGGTGACGAGCCGTACACGCACGGCGACTCGGAGGAGCTGCTCGTCGTCCTCGCCGGAATCGTGTCGCTGCAGCTCGGCAGCCAGATCTTCGAGCTTTCGACCGGCGACTCGATCGACTACCGGAGCTCGACGCCTCATCGGCTGACGAACATCGGCGGGAACTTGGCGGAGGTCATGTGGATCATCAGTCCACCGAGCTACTGAGCCCGCCCGCGCCGAGTGCGGAGGCTGCGGACGTCGAGCTCGTGGATGTCACGAAGCGGTTCGGCGACGTCGCCGCGGTGGACGGGATCGATCTCACGGTTCAGCCGGGGGAGTTTCTTTCGCTGCTCGGGCCCTCGGGCTGCGGCAAGACCACGACTCTGCGGTTGATCGCGGGTTTCGAGCGCCCGGACGAGGGCGAGGTGCGGATCGGCGGCCGAGACGTGTCGCGGCTACCCGCATACAAGCGAGACGTGAACACGGTGTTCCAGTCGTACGCGCTCTTCCCGCACCTGAACGTGCTCGAGAACGTCGCTTACGGATTGAAGCAGCGAGGGCTCGGCCGAAGGGAACGACGAGCGCGGGCGCTCGAGATGCTCACGCTCGTGCGACTCGGCGGGTTCGAGCCGCGCAAGCCGCGCCAGCTCTCGGGCGGACAACAGCAGCGCGTCGCGCTCGCCCGCGCCCTCGTCATGAACCCGCGCGTGCTCCTGCTAGACGAGCCACTCGGCGCACTCGATCTAAAGGTGCGGAAGGAGCTCCAGATCGAGCTCAAGAGGATCCAGGTGGACGTCGGGATCACGTTCGTGTACGTGACCCACGACCAGGAGGAGGCGCTCGCGATGTCCGACCGCGTGGCGGTGATGAACCGGGGGCGCATCGAGCAGCTCGGGCCGCCGGGCGAGATCTACGACCGTCCGGCGACGGAGTTCGTCGCAGGGTTCATCGGCGACACGAACTTCGTCCGGACGAACGGCAGCGAGGTCGCCATCCGTCCCGAGCGAATGCGTGTCTCGCGCGAGGGTAAGGGCCTGGGCGGCTCGGTTGTGACGACGATGGTGATCGGGCCTGCGGTGCAATGCGTCGTCCGGCTCGAGGATGGACAGGAGGTGCTGGTGAGAGAGCAACGGTCGGGACAAGAGCAAGGAGTCGAGGCGCTCGCCGAGGGTGAGCGAGTGGTCGTGTCGTGGGCCGACAACGAGGCCCTGGAGCTAGGAGGGACGAATGAGTGACGAGCTCACCGTGTGGGAGCGACCCGTCAGCCGGCGGGGCTTCGTAGGCGGGACGGCTGCGTTTCTGGCCGCAGCCGGCATGGGGCGGTTCGGCCCGGAAGCCTTCGCCGCGGTGGGCGAGGCCGAAGCCGAGGGAACGCTCCTCTACTACAACTGGAACCAGTACGTGAATCCGAAGACCTACACGGCATTCACGAAGGCGACGGGCGTCAAGATCAAGAAGTCGTTCTACGACTCGAACGAGACGCTGCACGCGAAGCTGAAGGGCGGCGCCCGCGGCTACGACCTGATCGTGCCGACGGGCTACATGACGAAGATCCTCATCGCCGAGAAGCTGCTCCAGCCCATCGACTGGAAGCAGCTCGGCACGGTCAAGAAGAACGTCGACCCGACCTTCCTCAAGACTGGCGACGATCCGAAGAACACGTACTCGGTCGTGAAGGACTGGGGGACGACCGGGTTCATGTATCGCACGGACAAGATCAAGGAGCGACCGACGACGTGGAAAGAGTTCGTCGCGCTCACGAAGAAGTACTCGAAGACCACGCTGGTCGACAGCTCGCCCGAGGTTGTGGGC
>JACCWU010000104.1 GCA_013697465.1 Actinomycetota bacterium
AGCTCCGGCCGTACGGGCGACTCCTCGAGCTCCCCTCCGCCCCAGCGATTGGGCTCCGAGAAGCGGCGCTCGGGGGCGTTCTCGAGAAGCGGCAGCACGCGCTCGGCGATTTGCGTGTGTCGCGCGGGGGCGACGGCCGCCGACCCGACGTAGTCGATCTCGCCTTGGTCGTCATAGAGCCCGAGCAACAGCGTCGCGATCCGGTCCGGACGCGACTTCCAGCGCAGCCCGACGACGACGCAGTCGGCGGTCTTCTCGGGCTTCACCTTGACGACGCCGTCGCGCGAGCCAGGGAGGTAAGGCGAGTCCAGACGCTTTGCGACGACCCCGTCGAGCCCGATCGCCTCGAAGCGGTCGAGCCAGCCGAGGGCCTCGCCCCGGTCTTGCGAGGCGGGCGAGAGGGAGAATCGCTTCGCCTTCCGCTCGAGCTCGCGGCGTCGGTCCGAGAGCGGTCGGCGCCAGATCTCCTCTCCTTTCCAGACGAGGACGTCGAAGGCGACGAACTGGGCGGGGATCTCCGCAGAGAGCTTGTTGATCCTGCTCTCGGCCGGATGAAGCCGCGTCTGCATCGCGTCGAAGTCGAGAACGCCGTCGCGAGAGATCACGATCTCACCGTCGAGCGCCGACTCGGGCGGCAAGAGCTTGGCGAGCGGCCGTAGCTCCGGGAAGTAGCGCAGCAGCGGCCGGGCATTGCGCGACCACAGCCGGAGCTCGTCTCCCGTGTTCTCGAGCAGGCCGCGGAAGCCGTCCCACTTGGGCTCGTACTGCCAGCCGTCCTCGCTCGGCAGGTCGCGCACGAGCTCCGCCTCCATCGGCGGGAAGGGAACCGACGTGGCGAGCTCTGCTGGCCGCTCGACGGGCTCGTTGCTCGGCAGCCGACGGCGAGGACGGGCCATGGCCTGAACCTACCTTGTGGGCGGCTAGTCTCCGTTCTTCGATGCGCCGCGTCGTCGTCACCGGTCTCGGAGCGGTTACTCCGCTCGGGCTCGATGCTCGAACGACGTGGGAGTCCGCGGTCGCAGGCCGGAGCGGTGTCGACTGGATCCGGTCCTTCGACGCGTCCGAGTACGCGGTTCGCATCGCATCGGAGGTGAAGGACTTCGATCCCGTAGAGGTCGTCGGCGCGAAGGATGCGAGGCGGCTCGAGCGAAACGTCGTGCTGGCCGTCGCCGCGGCACGGGAGGCCTGGGCGGACGCAGGTGTGAACGGCGTCGACCCCGCGCGTGCCGGGGTCCTCGTGGGATCGGCGATCGGCGGGGTCATGGGCGTGCTCGAGCAGCAGGAGGTGCTTCGGGAGCGCGGGCACACGCGGGTATCGCCGTGGTTCCTGCCGAATGTCCTCGTCGACTCGGCGAGCGGTCAGATCGCCATCGACCTGGGCGTGCGCGGCCCCAACTACGCGCCCGTGTCGGCCTGCGCCACCGGGTCGCACGCGACCGGGGAAGGCGCCGAGCTGATTCGCCGTGGCGATGCGGACGTCGTGCTCGCCGGCGGGACGGAGGCGTGCATGCACCCCGTGATCCTCGCCGGCTTCTCGGCCATGCGTGGCCTCGTTGCGGAAGATGAGGACCCGACGCGCGCGTCGCGTCCTTTCGATGCGACTCGCGCGGGCTTCGTGATGGGGGAAGGCGCGTGCGTGCTCCTCCTCGAGGACTTCGAGCGCGCGCGGTCTCGGGGTGCGCGGATGTACGCCGAGGTCCTCTCGTACGGGACGTCGAACGACGCGCATCACATGGCCCAGCCCGACCCGGAGTCGGTCGGCGTGGGGGAGATGATGCGGGCCGCGCTCGAGCGTGCGGGAATCGAGCGAGAGCGCGTGGGTTACATCAATGCGCACGGTACGTCGACGCCGCAGGGCGACCTCGCGGAGACGAAGGCGATCAAGGAGGTCTTCGGCGAGCATGCGTACCGGTTGGCGGTGTCGTCGACGAAGTCGGTGTTCGGCCATCTCTTCGGGGCGGCGGGCGCGGTGGAGGCGATGATGTGCGTCCTGGCGTTGCACGAGGGCGTGCTGCCGCCGACGATCAACTACCGCACGCCCGATCCCGAGTGCGACCTGGACTACGTCCCCAACGAGGCGCGCCGGGTGCAGGTCGACGTCGCGCTCTCGAACGCGATGGGCCTCGGCGGACACAACGCGTGCGTGCTCGTCGGCCGCGTGTCTGAGTGACTCGCGGGGCCGCTCGCGGCTGGGGATAGATCGTCGCGCTCTCGACGCGATGCGTTTCCCACTCGTGCGCCCTCCCGCGTTACGCTGACAGCGGGGGGGAGGATGGTGGCCCCCCGGAATCGCCGGCTCCGGCCACGGCCTGCACGGTCAACTCGTCGGGCGACCCGATCACGACGTTCGCCAGCCCGAGCGCATCGCCGGCAGGCGGGTAACGACGATTCGGAATCGC
>JACCWU010000108.1 GCA_013697465.1 Actinomycetota bacterium
GGCTCCGCTCGCGCAAGATCCCTGAAGGCGGCCGCTCGCGGCCGCGCGGCGCGGTTCGTGCGGGTCCTGCTGATCGGCTTCGGCTACGCTTCCGGCCCGCCGGACCCCTTTTTTGCCATGAACACGACGATCGAGAGCCTCGAGCAGCGCAACATGCGCACGGATCATCCCCGGTTCAAAGCTGGGGACACGGTTCGCGTTCACTTCAAGGTGATCGAGGGCAACCGCCAGCGCGTCCAGGTGTTCGAGGGGATCGTCATCAAGCGGCAGGGGGCCGGGTTTCGGGAGACGTTCACCGTCCGCAAGCAGTCGTTCGGTGTAGGCGTGGAGCGCACGTTCCCGCTCCACACGCCCAAGATCGAGAAGCTCGAGGTCGCGTCGATCGGCGACGTGCGCCGCGCAAAGCTCTACTACTTGCGCAAGAGAGTGGGAAAGAAGGCGCGCGTCCGCGAGCTCCGGCAGGGCTAGTCGTTATCCTCGGCCGGTGGCTCGCTCGAGCGGCCAGCGGCTCCTCTCCCACGATCGCCGCCTCGGTGCACGCTTTGTCGCAGGGGCCGACGAGGCCGGACGCGGCTCGCTCGCGGGTCCGCTCGTCGTCGCAGGCGTGCTGCTCGACTACGAGCTCCTGCGCGGCGCGCGGGTGCGACCGCTCGCCGGCTTGAACGACTCGAAGCAGGTCGCGCACGACGACCGAGAGGCGTTGTTCAACGTCGTCACGGCATGCGCAGCGAGGATCAGCGTTCGCACGATCTCGGTCGCGCAGATCGACCGGGCCGGCCTCCATCGCTCGAACCTCGCGGGGCTCCGCGCCGTACTTGCAGACCTCGCGCCGCTCGCGGACGTCTGCCTCGTGGACGGCTTCCGCCTCGGACCCACCGCTCCGCCGCATCGAGCGCTCGTCGACGGGGATGCCCGGAGCGCGGCGATCGCGGCTGCGTCGATCGTGGCCAAGGTCCTGCGGGACCGGGTCATGCGCAGGCTGGACTCGCTCTACCCTCGCTATGGGTTCATGTCACACGTCGGCTACATCACGCCGGCGCACTCGGCGGCCGTGCGCGCGTTCGGGCCGTGTGAGCTTCATCGCCGATCCTTCGACGCCGCCTGCTACGGCTCTTTCGCCCGGGACGCCGCGTGAACAGCGGCGAGCGCCGCGCTCTGCTGCACTACCGGCTCCGCGGCTATCGGCTGCTGGAGGCGAACGCGCGCGCAGGCGGCTATGAGCTCGATCTCGTGGTGCGCCGCGGGCGCCGTGTGGTGGTCGTGGAGGTGAAAGAGAAACGCGGGGACGGCTACGGCGACCCACTCGAGATGGTGAGCTCGGAGAAGTCGCGGCGAGTTCTCGCGGGCGCCAGGGCGTGGCTTGCGTCTCATCCCGAATGCGCTCGGCTCGAGGTCCGGGTCGAAGCGGTGGGGGTGCGCGGACGTCGCGTCGAGCGCGTTCCGCTTGTGTAAGGCGTCCGGTGAAGGGCCTAAGAGTGTTCGCCCGAGGTGCGCGGTGGCTGTCCGAGACCGGCCATAAACTCAACTTCCCAATGTCTGGGCTCACCCAAGAAGCGCTCTACGCCGGTATCGACATGGAGCTTTCGTGGTCGGAGCATCAGCTGCCCCAGCTTGAGCGGACCAAGCACGTGCACAAGCTTCACCCGTATCTGGGCAAGTTCATTCCCCAGCTGGTCGAGGTCTTCCTCGAGCGCCACTTCGCACCGGGAACGTGCGTCTACGACCCGTTCATGGGCTCGGGGACGACCCTTGTGGAGGCAAATGCCTTCGGTGCGCACTCCGTGGGCTGTGATATCTCGGCCTTCAATTGCCTGCTTTCGCGCGTAAAGACGACGCAGTACTCGTTGGGTGTCCTCGAGCTTTCGCTTCGTTCGACACTCGAGGAAGCCCGGCAAGCAGGCCCGGCGCCGACGGACGACGCGAGCCCTTGGATGCGCCGTTGGTACTCGGACCGTGCCCTAGGCGAGCTACTCCAATACCGAACCATCGCGTCTGCCCAGCTCGAGGGTCCAGTCCATGACGTTGCGAAGATCATTCTCTCCCGTGCGGCGCGCTCCGCCCGGCTGACGACACACTATGACCTCGATTTTCCGAGCAAACCGGCACCCCGCAAGCCGTACTTCTGTTACAAGCACAAGCGGATCTGCAAGCCCGTGGACGAGGCCGCGAAGTTCCTGGCTCGCTATACCGCGGACACGATGCGTCGAATTCGGGACTTCGCCTCCGTGCGAACGAACAAGCTGGTCGAGGTGATCCACGCGGACTCACGCACTCTCGAGCTACCAATCCAAGCGCAGGGAGTCATTACGTCTCCCCCCTACCCGGGTCTGATCGACTATCACGAGCAACATCGGTATGCCTACGAGCTGCTCGGTCTCGAGGACCGAAGCGCAGTCGAGCTCGGGCGCGCGAAGCGCGGGACATCCAAAACGGCGCTGCGGGAATACATCGATGGGATGACCGACGTCTTTACGAACGCGGCCAGACAGCTGGCAGCCGAAGCACCCGTCGTAATCGTCGTGAACGACTCTCGCGATCTCTACCCGGAGATACTCGAGAGGGCGAAGCTGCGGCTCGAGCGACGGCTAACGCGCCATGTGAACCGACGGACCGGCCGGCGCGCCGGACAGTTCTTCGAAGACGTGCTTGTCTGTCGCGTTGCCGGCTCCCCGTAAGACGGCGTCCCTCGTGCCGACCATCGGAGAGACGCTCTGCGTTAGTGAAGCGGTCGCGGAGCAGATTGTTACTGCGTTCGAGCGCCACGTCGCCGAGCCGCTCGAACAGAACCTGAAATCGGGCAGGCGTGGTTGAGCTTTACGCGATCCAATCTGCGCCGAACACCAAGAGCGCAGGAGGTCGGCGCTCCGATGTCGACGCGCTCCGTCGCGGAGCAGGTGCGATTCGTGCGAGCAAGCGTCCAGTCGAGATGTACATCGCCGTTCCGTCCGGTCGACGGGTGAGCCGGGCGCTGAAGTCCGATCCCAACATCGTGATGCTCGCGTCGGACGCGTTCTGGGAGCGAGTGAGCGGCGTTCCGGACTTCCGAGCTCGCCTGATTCGGACGACAGTGATCCTCGCGGATCGTATTGCGGCGCGCGCTGCGTCTGAGGTTGTACGCATACGTGCCGAAGCGCACGAGGTCTTCGGCGACGCCATCGGGAACCTCGACCTGGTCAGGCTTGCGGATCCCCCGGCGAGGGCTCGTCGACCCGCGTAAGGGAAGCGTAAGGCTTCGCCCGAGGACGGCGGGAGTCGGCCGGTGCCACGGGTAGCGTGACCCGGGACCACAACCGAAAGAGGGAGAAATCGACATGCGCAAGCTTTGGCGCAGGCCATCGCCCGCGATGGTGGTCGCCTGCATCGCACTTCTCGTCGCGCTCGGCGGAACGAGCGTCGCAGCCGTCAGCCAGCTCGGACGGAACACCGTCGGCCCGGCCCAGCTGCAGTTCGGAGCCGTCACGAACCCGAAGATTCGGAACAACGCCGTCACGTCGGTGAAGGTCCAGAACCGTTCGCTTCTGCGAGCCGACTTCGCTCCGGGCCAGCTTCCCGCGGGGCCGACGGGGCCCCAGGGCCCGACCGGGCCCGCAGGACCGACTGGAGCGGCGGGGCCGGCCGGGGTGATCGGCACGATCACCGTGAGGACGTCTTCGGTCGCGATCGACGGCGGTACCGCGGAGAACGGGGCATACAACACGGACCGCGTTACCCGGCTCTGCCAGGGCACCGAACGAGCGATCTCAGCGGGAACGAGCTGGAGCGACGACGCGATCAACCGGGAGCTCTTCACCGGTGAGGTCGAGCCGATCATCACGAACAACCAGGTGACCGGCTTCCTCGCCGTCGGCGCCAACGACAGCGGCAACACGAGCACGTTCACGCTCCACGTTCTCTGCTACACGCCGTGAACGAGCTCGCGGTTTAGGCCCCGAGCACTCGGGCATAAGAAGTGGGTGCCCCTTCGGGCTCGGCCCGTCACCACCTGAAGGGGCGCTTCACTTTTTGCGCTCTTGGCACGGAGGCGTGTGTCCTCCGTTTCGGTTTCGCGCGTAGCGTCGAGCGGTGCTCGCACGTGCGGTCACCCATGCACTGGTCGGCCTGGAGCCGCGACGCGTCGAGGTGGAAGCTCACCTGCAGCTCGGAGTCCCGGGCTTCGCGATCGTCGGGCTGGCCGACCGCGCGTGCCAGGAGGCGAAGCACCGGGTGCGCAGCGGTGTCGTCTCGGCTTCGCTCGAGTGGCCGCTGAACCGGCGCATCACGGTGAATCTCGCACCCGCGGCTCTGCGCAAGGAGGGCTCGGGGTTCGATCTCCCGATCTCCCTTGCCGTTCTCGCCGCCACGCGGCAGCTTCCCCACGAACGACTGGCCGAGCATGCTTCGGTCGGGGAGCTTGCCCTCGACGGGCGTGTGCGGCCGGTGGCGGGCACCCTCGCGGTCGCGGAAGGAGCACGGCGTGCGGGTCTGCGCTGGGTGATCTGCGCCGCCGAGTCCGCGCCGGAGGCGGCTCTCGCGGGTGTCGACCCGGTGCCCGTTCGTCATCTCGCGGAGGCGGTCGCATACCTTCGCGGCCAGATCGACGTTCCGTCCTTCGAGCCTGTTCCGCCGGAGGCGCTCACGGGTGAGCTCGGCCCGGACCTCGCCGAGGTCCGGGGGCAAGAGCGGGCGCGCCGCGCG
Source organism: Actinomycetota bacterium (assembly GCA_013697465.1). Taxonomy (GTDB): domain Bacteria; phylum Actinomycetota; class Thermoleophilia; order Gaiellales; family Gaiellaceae; genus GMQP-bins7. Next base: position 4,675 of record JACCWU010000108.1, read on the forward strand.
CTCGAGATCGCCGCTGCCGGCGCGCACAACCTGCTCCTGGCGGGACCGCCCGGGACCGGGAAGACGATGCTCGCCAGACGACTGCCGGGGATCCTGCCTCCGCTCACACGGCAGGAAGAGCTCGAGGTGACCCGGATCCACTCGGTCGCCGGCCTCCTGCCGCCGGAGCGGCCGCTGGTCACCGCACCGCCGTTCCGCTCGCCGCACCATGGCGCCTCGGCGCCTGCGATGGTCGGTGGCGGCTCGGCCCCCCGGCCGGGTGAGGTATCGCTCGCCCATCGAGGCGTCCTTCTGCTCGACGAGCTGCCCGAGTTTCCCCGCTCAGTGCTCGAGGCACTTCGTCAGCCGCTCGAGGACGGTGTCGTCGCGGTCGTACGCGCGGGTGGGCACGCGATCTTTCCCGCACGATTCCAGCTCGTCGGAACGATGAACATGTGCCCCTGCGGCGCCCGTGGCGATCCGGCCGTCGAGTGCGGTTGCTCGTCACAGCGCCTCGCCGCGTATCGGGAGAAGCTCTCGAGG
>JACCWU010000117.1 GCA_013697465.1 Actinomycetota bacterium
TCTCGCGGACGACGATCTGCCCCTGCACGGCGTCTTCATCCGAGCGCCGCGGGTGCGCGAGCTCGGTCCCGAGGTCGAGGTGCTGGGCGAGCGGGAAGGCGAGCCCGTGCTGCTCCGCGACGGCCGCCTCTTGCTCGCGGCGTTTCATCCCGAGTTGACGGACGACCTCCGCGTGCACGCGCTCTTCCTGGAGATGGTCGAGGAGGCCCAGCGAAAGGAAGTCGGTGTCGGGGCATAGCAAGTGGTCGTCGATCAAGCACAAGAAGGGCGCGGCGGACGCCAAGCGCGGCAAGCTCTTCTCCAAGCTCTCTCGCGCGATCATCGTCGCGGCGAAGGAGGGCGGGCCTGACCCGCTGGCCAACCTCGCCCTCCAGAACGCGATCGAGAAGGCGCGCTCGTACTCGATGCCGAAGGACAACATCGAGCGCGCGATCACGAAGGGCTCTGGTGCAGACGCCGAGGCGTCGAGCTTCGAGTCGGTCGTGTACGAGGGCTACGGCTCCGAGGGGGTCGCCGTGCTCGTGGAGGCGCTCACCGACAACCGGAACCGCACCGCCTCGGAGGTGCGGCACCTCTTCTCCAAGCACGGTGGAAACCTCGGTGCGACCGGCGCTGTGGCCTGGCAGTTCGAGCGCTGTGGGGTCGTGCTCGTCTCGGAAGAGGGCGTCGACGAGGACGCCCTGGTTCTGGCCGCGGCGGAGGCTGGAGCCGACGACGTCGAGCTCGACGGGTCGACCTACCAGGTGACGTCGGCGCCCGAAGAGCTCAGCGTCGTGCGGGAGGCCCTCGAGGGCGCAGGTTTCTCCGTCGAGTCCGCCGAGCTCTCGATGGTGCCGAAGACGACCGTCTCGATCTCGGACGAGTCCAAGGCGAAGCAGGTGGTACGTCTCGTCGAAGGTCTCGAGGACCTGGACGACGTGCAAGAGGTGTATGCGAACTTCGACATTCCCGAGAGGATCCTCGAGGCTGTAGCCTCCTAGCGGTCTGTGGCGGTAGGGCACTCTGCGGCGGCGGGGCTTCGAGCGAACCGAATCGAGTCGCTCCTGTCTGCGCGCCTGTTTCTCGAGCCCCAGCTCGCGAACGACACCCTCTATTTCATCTCGAACCTGTCCGGGCATCTCAGCCTGTATGCGATGGACGCGGCCGGCGGAGTGCCGGAGCCGTTGCTGCCGCCGACGATCGCGCTCCAGAATCCGGACCTCGTGGGAGGGGAGCCCTACTACGTTCTGCCCGAGCTCGACCGGATCGTGGTCATGATCGACCAGGACGGTGACGAGAACTACGAGCCGTTCGTGATCCCACTCGAAGGCGGATTTCCGGAGCGGCTGTCGGCCGACGCGTTTCATGGTCGGCGCTCGCACCTCCTCGGCGTCGACCCGGCCGCTGGCATCGGGTACATCGGCGCGGAGTCGCGCGAGGAGTCCATGGTCTTCGCAATCCGCGTCGATCTCGGAAGCGGCGACGCGACGCCCGTCTGGCAGAGCCCCTACGGGGCACTTGCGATCGCGTGGAGTGCCGATCATTCCCGAGTCGCGCTGGCCGACTTCTACACGATGGGGGACGGAGTCCTCTACGAGCCGGACGAAAGCGGCGAGCGGCGCGTGATCCTGGGTACGCCGATCGAGGACCGCGAGCAGGGAGCGGACTACCCACTCCTCGGGATCCCGAACGACCGGTCGTCTTCGCACTGGACGACGAGCGGGAAAGGAGTGCTGACTTTCACGAGCCTCTTCGACGATGCGGGAGCGCCCGGATACCTCGAACTCGCGCGACCGGGCGAGATCGAGGCGGTTTCCGTGGAGGGCGTCGTCCACGACGGAGCCGGAGGTTTCGACCGTCTCAAGCATCTCGAGGGCGACCGCTATGCGCTCGTGTACAACATCGACGGTTGCTCGTGGGCGTACGACGCGCGATTCGACGAGGCCTCGCGCCGACTCACCGCCGAGCGCGTGCTCGTGGGGGAGGGCGAGCTCGCGGGAGGCGTGCTCCACGGTCTCGACTACGACGAAGGGAGCGGCAGGTTCGCCCTCGCCTTCTGCACCGCGAAGCTTCCCACTCAGCTCTACGTGCTCCCTGCCGAGGACGGTCCGCCAGCGCGAAAGACACGCGAGCGTCCGCTCGGAATCTCGCCCGAGCAGCTCTCCGACGGAGAGGACGCGTCGTTCGAGTCGCACGACGGTCTTCGAGTCTCCGCCCGTCTCTACCTGCCGTCGTCGGAGCTCGGATACGAATGGCCGCGGCCTCTCGTCTACTACGTGCATGGGGGGCCTCAGAGCCAGGAGCGCCCGAACTTCGCCTGGTTCTCGATGCCGCTCATCCAGATCCTCACTCTCGAGGGTTTCGCGGTTTTCGTTCCGAACGCGCGAGGCTCGACAGGCTACGGCTTGAGCTACACGAAGCGGATCGACCGGGACTGGGGCGGGCTCGATCGGCTCGATCACGTGCACGCGATGACCGAGGTGCTGCCGGCCGACGAGCGGGTCGACACCGCTCGAGCCGGCGTCGTCGGCCGCTCGTACGGCGGCTACATGACGCTGATGCTCGCGAGCCGGCACCCCGAGTTGTGGCGCGGCGCGGTGGACATGTTCGGGCCCTACGACCTCCTGACGTTCTCGCAGCGCATTCCCGAGACCTGGAAGCCGTACTTCGCGCTCGCGCTCGGCGACCCGGAGCGCGATCGCGACTTCCTCGTCGAGCGCTCGCCGCGCACGATGATCGGAGACATCTCGTGCCCCCTGCTCGTCATCCAGGGGAAGAACGATCCTCGAGTCGTCGAGCGGGAGTCCGCCGATCTCGTCGACGAGCTTCGCGCGGCAGGGAAGGAGGTCGACTACCTCGTCTTCGAAGACGAGGGTCACGACGTCCTCAAGCTGCCGAACCGCGTCCGCTGCTACGACGCGATCGTCGGGTTCTTCTCCGAGCGGCTGTAGCGGTGCGCGAAACATCCTGAAGGCGGCCGCAGTCGCAGGCCGGGCGCTGCTCACTCCATCCGGCCTCGCTGGTGCCTGTTAGGCTCGCCCGCGGTCGGCGGACCGCCGCCCGGACAGCGAAAGGAAGGAACACAAATGCGCTGGTTGACGATCGCCGTCGCCCTTGCAGCGTTCGCGCTCATCGGAGCGGGTTGCGGCGGCGGAGACGACGACGCGACCGGTGACACCGACACCGTCGTCGCCACCGACACGTTCGGGGACGAGACAACCGACGACACGACGACTGACGAGACCGACACGGACGGGACCGACACCGACGGGTCCACCGATTTCGGCTCCGGCGAGTGCGCCGACGCGGTGGCGGCGTTCACCGCGCTGAGCCAGGCCGTGGCGGCAGCGGGTTCGAGCGGTAACGACGTCGAGGCCGCGGCCGGGGACTTCCAGAGGTTCGCGGACGACGCTCCCGAGGAGATCCGGGACGACATCCGGATCCTGGGGGACGCCTACGTCGAGTACATCGCCGTCCTGAGCGATCTCGGGCTCGAGCAAGGCGAGACTCCGAGCGCGGACCAGATCCAGCAGATTACGGAGGCATCCGAAGCACTCACTACGCCTGAGGTCACCGCCGCAACGGAGAGCTTCACTACCTGGGCGTCCACAAACTGCCCGGGCGGCTGACGGAGGAATGCGGCTGACGGACGGCTCGGCGGGCGACCGGAGGACTGACTAGGACACGTTCGCGCAGATGGCGTGCACCTCGAGCTTCCACGTCGCCTGCGTCGAGACGGCCTCGAACGCCTCCGCCTCCCAGGCGTTGTCGCCTGCGGGAAGGCTCTCGGTCACCGTTACGCGGTTCCGGCCGTTGCCCCCGATCTCCACGCCGCCGCCGATCACCTTCTTTCCTACCGTGCAGGTCGCCCTCACGGCCTTGGGGCTCGCCGAGGTCGTCGTCGTCTCGGCGAGGATGTCCTCGCGGCCGCTGACGCCCGCCGGGCCGGGAGGGCCCTGAGGCCCGACGGGTCCGGCAGGTAGCTGCCCCGGCCGGAAGTCGACGCGGCGCAAGGATCCGTTCCGAACGTCGACCGAGAGAACGCCTCCGTTCGCGATGTCGGCGGTCGTCACCGCCCGGTCCTTGATCTTGCCGCTCGTCACTGCGCCCGGCTTCAGCTGAGCGGTTCCGACGCTCGACCGCGGGAGCGCGGAGACCGCTGCGATGCTCGTGCCGCCGAGAGCGACGAGCAGCGCGATGCACGCGATCACGGTCGCGGGGGTCGGTAGCTTTCTCGGCCGCCGGCTCATCGAAGTCTCCTTTCGCTCGAGTTGGGCGAGATGCCCATTCGACGCGACGGTAGCGGCCGGAGAGAGGAACGTCCGAGACCCCGAATAACTTCTTTACGTGAAAGTCCTCGGCATCGATCCAGGGACGGCTGCGTGCGGGTACGGGATCGTCCACGAAAGCGAAGGCCGCCTCCGGGCGATCGCCCACGGGCAGTGGCGGACGTCCGCTCGGTCCCGCCCGCAAGAACGCCTCATGACGATCTTCGGAAGGGTGCAGGAGCTCGTTGCGGAGCACGCGCCCGACGCCGTCGCGCTCGAGGAGTCCTTCGTCGGTGCAGACGCCCGCATCGCGCTCTCCGTCGGCCAGGCACGCGGCGCCGTGCTCGTCGCGGCGGCCTCCGCCGGCGTTGAGTGCGCCGAGTACGCGCCCGCCCACGTCAAGCAGGCCGTGTGCGGGTACGGACGGGCGGAAAAGGGGCAGATGCAGCGGATGGTGAGGCTGATCCTCGCGCTCGACGCCGAGCCCGAGTCGTCCCACGCGGCGGACGCTCTCGCCGTTGCGATCTGCCATGCACTCGCACCGCCGCTCCTGAAGATGGTGGCCCGGTGATCTCTCGTCTGCGAGGCGCACCCGCCGGGCGGACTCCGGATGGGTTCGTGCTCGACGTCGGCGGCGTCGGCTACGTCGTCGCCGCGACGCCTTCCGCCCTGCGCAAGGCCGACGGCGCGCGGGAGGTCGTCATCGAGACCTACCTCCACGTGAGGGAGGACGCACTCCAGCTCTACGGCTTCGGCGAGGCCGCGGAGCGCGAGCTCTTCCTCCACCTCCTCGGAGTGAGCGGAATCGGCCCCAAGGTGGCACTCGGTGTGGTGTCGAGCGGATCGGCGGGCGATCTCCGGAGGGCGATCGTACTCGGTGACGCCGCTCGCTTCCAGGCGATCCCCGGGATCGGGAAGAAGACCGCCGAGCGCATCGTGCTCGAGCTCAAGGAGAAGCTCGGGAGCGAGGACGTCGTCGTGCATCCCGTGGCGGCGTCAGCCGCGGGGTCAGCCCACGTCACGGCGCGTGACGCGCTCGTGGGGCTCGGATTCTCGCTGACCGAGGCCGAGCAGGCGCTTGCCCGGACCGACCCGGATCTCCCTGCCGAGGAGCGCGTCCGCGAGGCGCTCCGGAGCGCCGCGTGAGCAACGCGCGCCGTTGGCTCGCGTTCACGGGGGAAACCATGTTTCCCCACGTTTGTCCGCGACCGGAATCCGCGCGAGCGGATTCCGGTCTTGCGGAAATCGAGTGTGCCCCCTTCTTTCTGAGAGCGTGGGGAACCTCCCGGTTCCCCACACCTCTCCACGCTCCTGAGC
>JACCWU010000335.1 GCA_013697465.1 Actinomycetota bacterium
CCGAGAGTGTGACGAGCACGGCGCAGAACCCCGCCGCGAGCGCCGCCTCTGCGGTCGGACCGAGTGCGACCACGCACGCGACGACGAGCGCCGCGGTGACCGCTTCGACGAAGGGGTAGACGAGCGAGATTCCGTCGTCGCAGTGCCGGCACCTGCCCCGAAGCAGGACGTATGAGAGAACCGGGATGTTGTCGCGCCATCCGATCTCCTGGCCGCAGCTCCCGCAAGCCGAAGACGGCCGTACGATCGAGCGTCGCAAGGGAACGCGGGCGGCAACGACGTTCAGGAAGCTCCCGAGCGCAAGCGCCGGGGCCAGGACAAAGGCAGCAGCCGCGACGTTCACGGGGACGCCTCTTCCAGGCGTGCGCTCGCCCTCCTGCCGCGCACGACTATCCCGCGTAGCTGCCCGGGACGGTCTGGAGCTGCGTCACGGTCGTGGTCGAAGCAGGCAAGCCGGGAGGCAAGTCGCCCAACGGACCGGGCAGTGGCTTGAAGAGGCCGGAATTCGTGATCGTCGCGTTGCGCGCGATCACCGGCCCCCAGATGGTCGTGTTGTTGTCCTGTTCGTAGTCGTTGACCAGATAGATAGCGCCTTGGAAGTTGACGTTGTTACCGACCTCACCCGAGTCCGGTGCGAGTGGTCCGGCCGTGGTCATCGAGCCGACGACGAAGGCGAGAAAGTCCTGGCTCGGAACCCACGTCGCGTCGCAGGCCGCTACGCCGCACAGCCTGGCCTGGTTCTGAATCGTGAGCTGGCCCGACGCGTAAATCGAGGCGCGCCCGTCGTACTGGATCTTGTTGAGGTTCGACCAGGTGAGGTTCCCGTCGACGTAGATCGTCCCCTTGATCGTCAGGTTCCCGGTCTGCGAGGGGTTCGACTCGGGAACCCACTTGAGCTGCGCAACCATCTGGCCGGCTACCCACTTCTGGCAGTCGTAGGCGCTGGCCGGCGTCAGGTCGACGGTGCCCCTGCTCACGTTCATCAACGTGTCGTTGTCGAAGCCCCCGGGGAAGCTTCCGCTGCCGTACCCGGGAGTGCAGTTGCTCAGCGGACCGAGGTTCGCGGTCGCATATGTGAGCGCCATGTCGACCGCTGGCTTGGTGAGGTTGGGAGGGGTCGTACCGACCGCGCTCGCCCAGATGCGACCTGGAGGGCCGCAGGACGTCAGGACGCCTCCGTAGTAACAGCTGCCGCTCGCGAGAAACTCGGCGATGGGATTGCCCGACGTGCCGATGGACGCGTTGTTCGAGATGTACACACTCCCGAGGACGTGCACGGCAGGGCTCTTGACGAGGGCGTTGTTCTGAAGGCAGAGGTCGCCGCGCACGTAGAGCGCCACCTCGAGCGTCACCGTGTTGGTCAACGTGAAGCAGCCAGAGGGCTGGTCGATGAAGAGATAGTCATAGGGACGTATGTCGCCGCTGGTCACGGACGCTACGAGGACCTGGATGCTGGCCGTGCGCTTCACGGGTGCCGAGCTCGGTCCCGACGGGTTGCTCACCGTGGACGTCCCGGTCAACGTCCATGTGTTGCCGCTCAGGGTTCCCTTATAGACCACCGTGCCCCCCGGCAGCGTCGTCACCTCGGTCGGGGGGACGGAATTGGCCGCCGGTGCGCCGTATGGATTCGCGGCGACCGCCTCGTTCAGCGTCGAGTACGCGTAGCTCAGGCCTGCCTCGGCCAGCCCGTATGCCTTCTGATCGGCACGAGAGCGCTCGGCAGCGCCCTGGTTCGTGGTCACGTACGAGAAGATCCCCGCCGTCAGCGACGACAGGATGATCGTCACGCCGAGCGCCATCGGAAGCGCGAGACCGCGCTCGTCGCGAAAAGTCCGCAGAACAACTGTCAGAAAACGATTGAGCACGCCACGCTCCTCGAACGGAGATCCCCGGGGTTTGAGATCCCGTCGCAGTGAACGCGGGTTTTGCCTGATGCTCATGCCCCATCCGGGGGAGCTGGCGATCTAGATCCTGGGCGAGTTGCGGAGAACGATGTCGTCGCTCAGACGGTAGTCCGGCAGCCCGCTCGCCGGCTTCGCGTTCACGGGCAAGTACACCGAGAGGGTCGTGAGGGTGCCCGTCGCCGGGGCGGGGATGGTGAACACATTCCCGGTCGTGAGGTAGTCGGCGAGCTTCCTCCCCGAGGCGTCGCAGGTGACGCCTCCCTTGCGATAGAGGGCCCACTGCGTACCGCTTCCCGACGTGCACCACGATGCCGTGGCGCCGCCTTCGACCGGGCACCGATTACCGAGCACAATCGTGATCGCAGTCGCCGTACCCGTGACGGAGCTTGCGCAATGGATCTCGCGGCGAAGCTTGTCGAGAGCGATGCGAGCGTTGATCTGCGAGCCGAAGCGCCGGTTCATCTCCTCCTCGGACTTCGTGGCCGCGATGAGGACCGAAGAGAGCGCCGTAACCACGATGAGCAGCATGCCGAGCGCAGTGAGGAGCTCGATCAGCGTGAACCCCCCCTCGTCGCCCGGATGTACGCGCGCAAAGCGACGTCGCCGGACCACGTCACGCTCCCGCGATGCGCAGGCTGGGCACGTCGCTTTGGGGCGCAGCGACCGTCGGAGTCTCCGGCCCGCTCGCGCCCCCCGCTCCCGCGTTTGCCTTCGCGAGAACGGTCTTTTCCGCGCGCTCCATCGCGATGAGGAAGTCGTGCCGGTTCGACGCAGCGTTCGCCGCGTTCTCACGCTCGACCAGGCCCGCGAGCACGAGCCCGATGAGCGCCTGCTGAAACGTCTGCATCTGGAAGAACTCACCCTCCGCGATCGCGTCGGGGACGGACTCGGTGCGGCGCTCGCGGATGAGCTCGGCGATGCGTGCGTTCGACACCATCACCTCGACCGCCGGAATCCGCCCGCCGCCGGTCCGCGGGAGCAGGCGCTGGCTGACGACGCCTCGGAGCACCCCCGCCATGATCGAGACGACTTGCGGCTGCTTCTCTGCCGGGAAGAACTCGACCATGCGCCCAATCGTCTCGGCGGCGTCGAGCGTGTGCAGCGTCGAGAAGACGAGGTGGCCCGACTCCGCCGCCTGCAGCGCGACATGGGCGGTCTCCGAGTCACGGAGCTCGCCGATGAGGATCACATCGGGGTCCTGCCGGAGGACCCGCCGCAAGGCCTGTCCGAAGCTTTCCGTATCGATCCCGACCTCCCGCTGACTCACGATGCAGGCGTGGTCGCGATGCAAGATCTCGATCGGATCTTCGATCGTGACGATGTGCAGGCGCCGCGTGCGATTGATGTGGTCGAGCATCGCCGCAAGCGTCGTCGTCTTTCCCGAGCCCGTTGCGCCGGTGACGAGGACGAGACCACGCTGCTCCTCGGCGAGCCGGGAAACGCCGGCGGGCAGGAACAGCTCGGCGAAACCGGCGATCGTGTCGGGGATCAACCTGAACGCAAACGAGATCGCGCCGCGTTGTCGAAAGCCGTTGAGACGAAATCGTGGAAGCCCCGGCTCCGAGTAGGCGACGTCGAGCTCGCCCGTCTCGTCGAATTGCTGCCGCCGGCGCGGCGTGGCGATCGTCACCTGGTCAAGGACGGCTTCGAGGTCCGCTTCGCCCAGCGGCGGGAACTCGGCCGACACCTCGAGCTCGCCGTCGTGCCGAAGTACCGGTGGCTGATCGACTTTGAGATGAACGTCGCTCGCACCGCTTTCGACGGCGTGACGGAGAACAGCAGTGAGGTCCATGGGCCTTTCCGGCAATCGGCACGCGCGGCACATTGCTTTAACGAGCCGAAGGGCTGGTCCAGCGTGGGGCTTTGCCCCGATCGGACCGACCACTCGTTGGGGTGAGGCTGCGCGCGTTCAGGTCCCTCACCCTGCGACCGATAACCGCAACACCTGACTGCTTGTCTGCGGCGATGCGAGTGGTGGCGCGCGACCGCCCGAGAGGGAGAAAACGATGGCGGCGGAGAGGACAACGAGTCCGGCGAGGAACGTCGACGTTACAGCCAGCGGTGGAAAGGGAGCCAGCGCTCCAGCGGCACGTCGGCCCATGCCCGTAAGGGCTGGCGCGCCATGAGCGTGACGGCAGCGGGTGCGGTGGGCCGGGGGGCCCACAGGCTCTCACTCTCTCGCCAGGCGCGCGTGCTCGGGTTGGTGGTGGGCATCGCGATGGCTGTCTTCATCCTGAACTCGACGCTCCTCGCCAATCTGGAACCGCCCGCGTCGACCATTCACGTTCCCTGGTGGAGCTTCGTGCTCGTGTTCTTCGTTGTCGAAGCGTTCCCGATTCACGTCCATATCCGGAGCGAAGCACACACTATTTCTCTCAGTGAGCTCGGGCTCGTGCTTGCGCTCTACCTCGTATCGCCGAGCGACCTTCTCCTCGCCCAGTTGCTGGGGGTGGCAGTCGCACTCGGACTAGTTCGCAAGCATCATCCTC
>JACCWU010000188.1 GCA_013697465.1 Actinomycetota bacterium
CGATCGAGACCTCGAGGCTCTCGCTCTCCACGCCCAGGGCTCCATGCTCGTCCGCGACGGCGAGGTGGAGGAGGGCTGGGCGCTGATCGACGAGGCGGCCGCAGCGGCAGCGGCAGGCGATCTTCGACCCGACCGCGACGGGCACCGTGTACTGCGGGACGATCAGCGCCTGCCGCGACATCCTGGAGGTCCGCCGCGCCGGTGAATGGACGGCACGTTTCGAGCAGTGGTGTGCGCGAACCTCCTTGCCCGGGGGCTGAAGAGGCGACTGTCGTATCCACCATGCCGAGGTGCTGAGGCTCCGGGGCCGATGGGCGGAGGCCGAGCAGGAGGCGGAGTCGGCCTGCGAGGACTTCCTGACGTACAACATGCCCGGAGAAGCCGGTCAGGCGTCGTACGAGCTCGGCGAGCTCAGGCTTCGCCGCGGCGACCTCACCGGCGCGGAAACTGCCTTCCGCCGCGTCGTGGAGGTCGCGGGAGAGCCGCAGCCCGGCCTGGCGCTGCTCCGGCTGGCCCAGGGAAAGCCGCGCGTCGGCCTGGGTGAGCTCGAACGCGCGCTCGCCGACTATCCGGACGATCGCGTGGAGCGTGCGCGCCTCCTCCCGGCCTTCGTCGAGCTGGCCCTCGCCGCAGAGCAGATCGACGCAGCACGCGGTGCCGCCGAGGAGCTGGGCGCGCTGGCGACCCTCTTCGGCTCGGATGCGCTGACGGCTGCAGCCTGCTGGGCGAGAGGGATCGTCCTCATGGCCGAACGAGATCCCGCGTCCGCTGTGTCGCCGCTGCGGGAGGCCGTTCGGCGTTGGCACGAGCTCGACGCACCGTACGAGGCCGCAAGGACGCGGACCCGGCTCGCCGAGGCGTATCAGTCGATCGCCGATGAGGACGCGGCGGTGCTAGAGCTGGAGGCCGCGCTCTCGATCTTCGAGCGTCTCGGGGCAGCCGCTGCGACGCGCGGCGCCGCCGAACTCCTGCGACGCGGCCGTGCCGACGCTACGACGGGGACGTTCCTCTTCACCGACGTCTGTGGGTCGACGAGCCTCATAGAGGCGATCGGCGACGAATCCTGGCTCGGCCTCGTCGATTGGCACGATCGGACGCTCCGTGCGCTCTTCGACGAGCATGGGGGCGCGGAGATCGATCATGCGGGTGACGGCTTCTTCGCCGCCTTCCCGGAGCCGGCTACGGCGCTCGCGTGCGGCGTGGCGATCCAGCGACCGCTTGCCGAACATCGTCGCCACCACGGCTTCGCGCCACCGGTTCGCATCGGCGTCCATACGGCCGAGGCGATCCCGGTCGGCCGCGGCTACCGCGGCAAGGGTGTTCACGCTGCCGCCCGAGTCGGAGCGGTTGCCGAAGCGAATGAAATCGTCGCTAGCCGCGAGACGGCGGAGGCTGGACGAGTGGGCTTTACCAATCCTCGCTTCGCCGTGCTCAAGGGGCTTTCCGAGCCGGTCGAGATCGTAAGCGTCGACTGGCGGTAGCGTGCAGCGGACGTCGCTCAGCCCCTGGAACCCAACTCGAAGGTGCCCAACCGACAAACGCCGGTGCCGTCGGGGTTTCATCCAGCCGAGTTCGTAGCGGGCGGCTCGTTGCCAGCGGGACTACGGGCCGGTGAGTCGCGGTTGGCGTTCCCCCGCGGCCGGCGCACGAAGCGACTGTCGCTACGGCTTTCAGACCACGGCCGTCGCGCGACAGGTCTCACCGCGCGACGCCGTCGCCCGGACGGTGAACGAGTCCGTCCCGAACCAGTTCGGCACCGTCCGGCGGAGCCTGATCGTCCCGGAGTCGCCTGGCCGAAGCGTGCCTCGGAAGGCCGTCCGTCTCTCGTGCAGGAGGATCACGCGCCACGTGCCGCCGGGTCGCTCGACGTCGATCTCGAACTCGACACGGATCTCCCGGCCTCGTACGCGAAGACGCAACTCGGCCGTGCTGCCCCGGCTGCAACGTTTCTCGACCCGTGCCTCACCGTCGTCCGCGGCTGCACCCTCACTCGCCATCGCAGCTGGGGCACCGGCGAGGTGGACGAGGACGAGGACGCATGCAACGAAGCCGATCCCCATAACCACCCGACGTGCCATGAGACCGATGGTGCGCCACGCGTCGCCGTCCGGCAATGAGACGTAGGTCCTACGACCTCTGTGAGCGCGTGAGCTCGTTCCGCTCGGCCCAGAGGGCGGCCTGCGTCCGGTCGGTGACGCCTATCGTGCGGAAGACGTTCGTCAGGTGCGCCTTGACCGTCTTCTCGCTGATGGAGAGACGGCGTGCGATGAGCTTGTTGCTCAATCCTTCGGCCAGCAGCAGCAGCACCTCGCGCTCCCGGTCGGAGAGCTCGTGGCCCGTGGGCGCGCCCGTGTGTGCGCTCAGGAGGGCGCGGGCGGCCTTGGGGTCGAGCGGCACGTCGCCCGCGGCCGCCGCGCGGATCGCGCGGGCGAGCTCCTCGGGCTCTGCGTCCTTGAGCAGGTAGCCCGCGGCGCCGGCGTCCAGGGCGCGAAGGATTCGCTCGCGGTCGGAAAAGGACGTAAGCACGACGACGGCTATCTCGGGTTGTCGTTCCTTGATTTGCCGGGTCGCCTCGATCCCATCCAGCGTGGGCATCTCGATGTCCATCAACACCACGTCCGGCACGCGCTCGGCGCACAGTTCGACGGCTTCCGCGCCGTTGGCGGCGACGCCCACGAGCTCGACCTCGTCGAGCGTGGAGACGAGCTGCGACAGGCCCGCGCGCACGACCGCGTGGTCGTCGGCGATCAGTAGCCGGATCACGAGTCCGGGACCTCGAAGACGAACGTGGTCCCACCCCCGTCGGTCGAGCGGAGCTCCATCCGGCCTCCGCGGCTTGCCGCGACCTCCTCCAGGAGCGACAGGCCGACGTGCCCCTCCGTGCGCCGAAGATCGAGCTCGGCTGCCGAGAATCCGGCGCCGTCGTCCGCGACCTCGATCCGGGCGACACCGTCGCCGTCCGTAACCGTGACGTGCACCGCTTGCGCGCGGGCGTGACGCTGCACATTCCGGATTGCCTCGCTGCCCGCGCGGAAGAGAAGCAGCTCTACCTCGGGTGTCACTCGAAGGTCCGCCGGAACGTCCAGGGTCGTCGCGGCGCCGTGTCCGCGGAGCGGCGCGAGCAGGTCACGGAGCGCTGACTCCAAGCCCTCATTCTGCAGGTTGGGCGGGTGGATCTCGACGAGCACGGCCCGCAAGCCGCGGATTGCGTCCCGGGCGCCCGCGGCAGCGTCGAGCAGCTGCGACTTGACGTCAGGTGCGGACCGCTCGGCCGCCGCGCTCAGGGAGTAAGAGAGCCCCGCCAGCTCCTGTACCGGGCCGTCGTGGAGGTCGGCCGCGATCCTGCGACGCTCGTCGATGGACGCCTCGAGTGCCTTCTGCAGGAGCTGCTCGCGCTCGGCCTGCGCGCGCTGCAGCCTGCGGGCGAGGCGCCAGGCCAGCGGTACCTGGATCAGCCAGAGCAGCAGCAGGCTGACGACGAGCGCCACGGCGAAGGGCAGCCAGATCTCGCGCCCGCTCGAGGCCAGCGCGCTCGAGCGCTGGTACGTCTCGAAGAGGAGCGGCGTGCCGTTCGGCGTGCGGACGCGCGTATACACCTCGTACAGCTTCCCCTCGCCACGCTCGAACCGGTTCTCCGGCCTGGTCAGGTCGCTGAGCTCGGCGTGCGTCTCACCCGTGCGGAACGCGTCCATCTCGTCGTCGCCACGGGGGTAGATCGCCCCGATCAGGCGCGGCTCGTCGGAGTACACGATGCGACCAGCCCGCGTCCAGAGCTTCACGCGGACGACACGTTCGCTCAGCACGCGTTCCTGGACGAGGCGGTCGAGGCGCGCGAGCGCAGCGGCATCGTCCTCGAGCAGGTCGTCGGTGAGGGTCGGCTCCACGATCCCACGCCCGGCCAGCTCCGCGAAGTCGCGCGTGTCGCGAACGGCGCTGCGCTGGCCGAGCTCCCGCACGACGAGCAGCGATACGCCGAGGAACAGGATTAGCGCGGCGAGCCCGGCGAGCACGAACTTCGAGACGGCAGCCGCCACCGACGGAGCCGCCGACTCGGCGCCCGGCCGATCCTGATGTTGTCCAGCGTCGTTGCGCACGGGGAAAGCGGAGGAGCCCTACGACCATTGTCCACTTGCGGACGGGACCACGGCGCTGCGACCGTCGGGGCGAGTCAACGACAAGGAGCAGCCCTCATGAACAAGGTCACACGCGTCATCGTCGGAACCGCCATCGCCGGGTTCCTGGCCGTCGGTGCCACCTCCGTGGCGTCCGCGAAGGACGGAGACGTCTTGGCCGTCGGCTCGTGCACGAAGAGCACGACCTCCAAGATCAAGCTGAGCCCTGAGAACGGCCGCATCGAGGTCGAGTTCGAAGTCGATCAGAACCGCAACGGCGTGCGTTGGTCGGTGGCCATCCGCCACCGCGGCCAGGTCGTCCGCCGCCTCGTGCGCGTGACGCGCGCGCCGAGCGGCTCCTTCGAGGCCCGCGTCGTCCTGCCGAACGGCCCCGGCGCCCACCGGATCGCGGCGACCGCGACCCGCCGCGGAGAGACCTGCACTGCCGCGGCCACGTTCTAGTCAACCCCCAGCCACCAATCAATTCGAGTCGTACCGACAGAAGGAGGAAAGAACGATCATGAAAGCCCCCAGCGTCATCCTCGCCGCGTGCGTGCTGCTTCTCGCAGCCCTGCCCGCCGCGGCCGCAACCCCGTCGATCAAGGGTGTCGTCGGCCCCGGTGAGACGATCAGCGTGTCCGCGAAGCCGAAGAAGGCCGGGACCTACAAGCTGATCGTGCGGGACCGCTCCGACGAGCACAACTTCCATCTCCGAGGCCCCGGCGTCAACGTCGCCACGGGCGTCGGGTTCACCGGAACGAAGACGTTCACGGTCAAGCTCAGGGCCGGAAAGACCTACAGGTTCGTCTGCGATCCGCACGCCGACGACATGCGAGGCTCGTTCAAGGTTCCCGCGTAACGCGAGCAAGCACCGAGTGAGCACCAGCGAAGCCCGACGGAAGGCGGGCTTCGTCTTTCCCGGTCACCCGCGCCGACTACGCGCTCGGCTTGCCGCCCTGGCCCCAGTGGCTCGGCTGGACGCCCTGGATGATGACGTGGATGTGCTCCTTCGCGGCGCCGCTCGACTCGTGTAGCGCGTTCGTGAGCGCCTCGATCATCTTCGGGACGGACTCCTCGGTCACGCGGCGGTCGTACAGCTTGACCTCGATCACGGGCATGTGGCTCTCCCTCGTTGGCTTGCCGCGATCTTAGGAAACAACGGTCCCCAGTCAGGCGCTATACAGCTGTTCTACGAAGAACCGCGCGGCTATGTCGAGCCGATCCCCGTACACGTCCTCGGCCACTGCCAGTACCTCCGCTGCGTCGTCGAGCGCGAGCTCGCGTGCGAGTAGTCGTACGTCCTCCTCGTCCTCTCCGACACGATGAGAGAGCACCTTCATCGCCAGCAAGATCCGGGGTGACGCGGTCGACACTCGGAGGCCGTCCACCTCGAGTACGAGCGGCGCTTCCGGATCGGCGCCCGCCAGGAAGCCCTTGACCGCATCGTTCAGCCATCCGTCGGGGAGGCCGCGCTCCTCGGCGAGCCTCGCAGCGAGCTCGTAGATCACCGTCTTCGGCTCGAAGACGGCGTCGATGTCGCGTGTCGACCTGCGCTCGTCGAACGCAAGGGCGATTGCCGCTCCGCCTACGACGTACATCTCTCCCTCGATCCCGCGCTCGGCAAGGCGCCCTCCGAGATCTGTGAGGAGATCGACGATCTCGGTGCGCCGCATCAGACCCGCTCCAGCGACCGCGCCGGCCAGAAGATCCCCCGACGTTTGAGCGCGATAGGCGTTTGGGCCAGCGCGACGGCACGGAATTCCGGAACATCGCTGACGAACCAGAATGCGTCGAGGAAACGTTCCGGCTCGCGCACCCAGCTCGGGCAGGGCAGGCTCCTGACAGCTGCGAGGTGTTCTGCTACCCCGGCCAACAGCGCGTCCGCTTTTCCGCTCCCGATCGACATCGGTCGCGTACGGATGAGGTCGGCGAGCTCGCGATCGTCTCTTCGCTTTACCTGGTCGAGGAAGTCCCGGACCGCCGGGAGCAGCTCGTCGCCGTCCGAGACGCGCACCGCCACCTCCGCCAGGCTCAGGCTGCGCCCTGACGGCGAGTCCGGGCCGGTATCGAGGTCGGCGGTGTAGCTGCCGCGGCGAATGCGATCGAGCAGGCTCATTCGAAAGAGGGTAGATGGTGTGGAGGCGGTCTCCTCGATGGCTCACGAAGCCGGGGCCGGAGGCATCTGGTCGACCGGCCACGGCTTGCCGCCGAGGCCCCAGTTCTTCGGATCGTGGCCCTCGACGATGACCCATGTGTGGTCGCGTAGGCCCGGGTGCGTGGCCTCACAGAGCGCGTCCGTGAGCTTCTCGATGAGCGCCGCGCTCGTCTCCTCGCTCATGCGGTAGTCGAACAGCTCGACCCTGATCAGCGGCATGGCGTCTCCTTCGTCGGTGGCGCGAGGGTACGGTAGGCGGCGTGTCGATGCGCCTCCAGCACACGGGTCTCGTCGTCGCCGACCTCGACCGCTCGCGGCGCTTCTACGCGGAGGCGCTAGGGCTCGAGGAGGTTCCTCGCCCATCGAACTTCACCTTCGCCGGTGCCTGGTTCCGCTTCGGTGAGGACGAGATTCATCTGCTCGCGGAGGCAGACACGACGGGTCTCGCCGGCGTTCCCGATCCCGGATCGAGCGCGGCGTTCGGGCTTTCGGGCCACCTCGCCTTCGAGGTCCAGGATCTGGACGCCGCCTGCGCGCGCCTCGAGGAAAACGGCGTCCCGCTCATCGGCGGCCCGATGCCGCGTGGCGACGGCGTGACGCAGGTCTTCTTCCGCGATCCCGACGGCTACGTCCTCGAGTTCTTCCAGTGGACGAACGAGGATCAGAGCGGAGCGCCAGAGCGCGCACCCGTCCGCGAGTAGCGAACGCACCGACGTCTGCGTGAACCGATCGCCGCGGTCCGGGAATGATCCTGCGATGCACGACGTCCGCAGCGACGCCGAAGTTCTTGCGCGGGCGTCGAAGGAGCCGGAGCTGTTCGGCATCCTGTTCGACCGGCACTTCGACACGATTCACCGCTACCTCGACAGACGCGTCGGGCGACGGCGACGGCCCGCGCGTACACGTCGTCGACCTCCGCGGGGCTCTCGCACTCGAGCGCCAGCCCGACCTGGTTGCCGGGCTCGCGCGTCCATTCCGCCCGGAAGCTCTGCACGGTCTCCTCGGTGTCGAGCATGAAGCGCACGCCGTTCGGCTGGAACATGTCCACGTGGCCCTCGTCCGGTGTCTCGAGGACGTCGAGCCCCAGCAGCCGGTAGAACGCGATCGACCTCGCCATGTCCGAGGCCACGATCCCGAGGGCGTTCAGCTGCGGCATGCCGTGACCACAACGGGCGTCCGACCAGGTCGAAAACGATCGTGTTTGCCCGATCGGGGGCTTTCAAGATGCTCCTGCAAGCCGATTTGATAACCCGATGGCCACGGAGACCGCTTCCAGAAAGCCACGCGGACGTCCGCCCGTCTTCTCGGACGAGGAGCTCCGCCACGCTGCCCGCCACTCGTACGCCCGACGGGTTCGGACGCGGCGCGGCGCCCAGGATCTGGTCTACCGAAAGTTCGCGATCGCCGCGCTCGAGCTGTACCGCGAGTCGTTTCCGGAGAAGGCTTCCCGGCTCGACTGGCTGTTCGAGCCGAGCCCGCGTCACAGCCTCCTGTCCGAGCTCGGCCGCGTGGCGCAGCCGAGGTCGAACGAGCAGGGCGAGCTCCAGTGGAGCGCGCCCGAAGTCACTCGGCTCGTCCGTGCCGCCTTCGTGATCGCTCACGCGCAGCCGACCACGAAGGCCGGAATCGCGATGCTGCGCGACCTCCGCCGACGTGATCGCCTAGATCCGTCGTAGGCTCAGGCTCCCGCCAGCGCATTCAACTGTGACGCCCGGATCGACGACGCCGTCACGGTCGTCAACCCGAAGACGCTCAACGGCCAGATCATCGGCGGCACCGTCCAGGGACTCGGCACCGCGCTGCTCGAGGAGTACAAGTACGACGACGAGGGACGCGTCCTCAACGCCGACTTCGAGTACTACCACCTGCCCTCGTCGATGGACGTCCCCGAGATGACCGTCGATCACCAGGAGACGCCGTCTCCCTACACGCCCTACGGCATCAAGGGTGCTGGCGAGGGCGGCCGGATGCTCTCGCCA
>JACCWU010000260.1 GCA_013697465.1 Actinomycetota bacterium
CCTCCTTGCGGCGCTCCGGGCAGATCCCCGCGCCGCGATCGCGCTCATCGAGGTGCTGGCGGCGCGCTTTCGCGAAACCGCTTGACCGTGCGCTCGACGCTGCTCGGACTCGCGATCGCCCTCGCGCTCGCCGACTCCTCGATCGTGACCCTCGCGTTGCCCGAGATCCTCGGAGACCTCGACGTGGGCATCACCACGGTGGCGTGGGTGCTCACGTCGTTCAACCTCGTTCTCGCGCTCCTCGCCGTGCCCGCGGCCTACGTTGCTCGACGGCGCCCACGCCTCGCTTTCGCCGGCGGCGCGATCGTTTTCGCCGCCGCGGGACTCGCGTGCGGGCTCGCGCCTACCTTCGAGGTGCTCGTCGCCGCGCGCTGCGTCCAAGCGGCCGGAGCGGCGCTCGTCGTGACCGCTGCGCTCGGTCTCCTCTCCGCGACCGGGAAAAGCGAAGGTCGTGCGCTGCACTTCTGGGTGGCGGCGGGCGTGTTCGGCGCCGCGCTCGGACCGGCCGCCGGAGGACTGCTGACGGACGTGCTCGGCTGGGAGTCGATCTTCCTGATGCAGGTGCCGCTTGCGCTCGTGCCGCTGGCCGCGCTTCGGGGCTTGGCGGCGGAACCCGTGGCCGCGCGAGCCGGCCGCCCGCGGGTGCGCGCGAATGCTGGGCTGCTGCTCGTGTCCGGCGGCCTCGTCGCTGCGCTCTTCCTCATCGTGCTGCTGCTGGTCAGCGGATGGGGGATGGACCCTGCGGCCGCAGGTCTCGTCGTCACCGTGATGCCGCTCGCCGCGATCGTGGCTGCGCGGCTCGCACCGCGATCGCTTGACAGCGGCCTGCGGATCGCGACGGGAGTCGTGCTCGTCGCCGGAGGGCTTTTGGGGCTCGCCTTCCTGCCGCGCGCCGGCTGGGCGTGGACGCTGGTCCCGCAGCTTCTGATCGGCGCCGGAATCGGCCTTACGCTCGCCGCGCTCACCGAGCGCGCGGTCGCCGGCCGGGGTGACCAGGTCGTCCACGGAGGGTGGACGCTGGCCGCGCGCCACGCCGGGTTCGTCATCGGCCTGCTCTTGCTCGCCCCCGTTCTCTCGGAGGCACTGGAGCGGAACCAGGACGAAGCCGTGCACGCGGGCACAGCCGCCGTCCTCGACAGCCGTATCCCGGCGCTCGACAAGCTCGGGGTCGCCCAAGACGTCCTCGAGCAGGTCGACGAGGCAAAGCGCGACGGCGAGCTCCCGGACATGTCGGCCGCGTTCGAGGAACGGCCTGAGAGCGAGGAGTACGCCGACCTGATCAGCGCTCTCGAGGATCAGCTCGACCGCGCAGTTACCGACGCGTTCTCGAACCCGTTTCTACTCGCCGCTCTCCTCGCGCTCGCGGCGCTCGTACCGCTCTCGCTCGGACGGTGGAAGGCGTCGCGGAAGACGGCGTCGCCCGTGCTGTTGGCAGCAGGCGTTGCAGCCGCGCTGCTCGTCCCCTACCTCGCGCTCGGCGGTGCTTCGTTCGAGCCGACTCCGGTCGCGAACCCGTGCATGACGCGAGACTGGCGAGATCCGGGCGACCTCGAGGCGGTCTTCGAGCAGATCGTCCTTTCCGCGCTCGACGGCGCCGCGTGCGAGCTCGGCGTGTCGCGCGAGGAGCTCGTGCTGGCGGTCAAGGATGAGGCGTCGCTCGACGCTTTCTCTGCGGCGCAGGGAATCTCGCGAGCCGATGCGGAGCGTGCTGTCGAGCGGGGCCTCGAGCGGGCGGTCGACGACGCCGAAGAGGCAGGCGCGCTCCCCGGCTTCGCCGTGCGGCTCGTTCGTAGGGTGGTCGAGTCGGTGCCACCGTGGCTCGTGCTCGAGACGCTCGACGGCGTGGGTGGTTTGCTGCCCTAACGAACCCACATCTGGTCGAGCAGCTGGTACGCGAACGGGTGGAACTGGTAGTTGCCGAGACGGGACGACACGAACCCGACGGCGCGGATGTTGTAGAGCGGCACCAAGTGGGCGCGGTCGACGAGGGTCCGGTCGACCTCCGTCCAGAGCTCGTTCGCCGCGACGGGATCGGTCACTTGGAGGTCGATCGCTCGCGCCATCTTCCGGTCGACGGCCCGGTCGGAGTACGGCGTCACCGATCGGAGGAAGTCGAGAAATGACTGCAGATACTCCGCGGGCGTCGGCAGGCCGGCCGCCCAACCCAGGTATCCGGCCTGCACGTTGCTCGCACCGAACTTCCCGAGCTCGTTGTAATACTCAAGGTCCTCGACGACCTTCAGCCGCGCCGGGTAGCCGAGCGCTTTGAGCGCCTTCGCCACGTGCGCGAAGAACGGCGCGTAGGACGCGCGGGTCCACACGAGGACGGGCGTTCCGCGGCTGCCGGATGCGGCGACGAGCTCCTTCGCCCTCGCGAGATCGCGGCTATATGGACAGTACGGCCGATAACCGGGGTAGTTCTGGGGAAGGATCTGGCAGGTCGGGGAGGCGCGATCTGGCCCGCCCAGGGTTCGTACGACGGCATCACGGTCTACCGCGTAGTTGAGCGCCCGACGCACGCGTATGTCGTCGAAGGGCGGAATGCGTGTGTTCAGGAACGTATAGATGACTGCCGGTCCCGGATCCGAGTGCACCCTGTTTCCGTAGCGGTTTCGAAGTCGCGCGATCTCGGACTCACCTCTGAGCGAGAGATCGCTGACGTCCGCTCTCCCCCGACCGACTGCAGCGATCTGCTCCTTCACCGAGACGCCGAGCCTGAGCACGATCTCGTCCGGGTACCCGTCGGGCCTAGCCGTCCTCGACCATTCGCGGAAACGGGGATTGCGAACCAACCGGACTTGCCGGCCGGGCACATAGCTCACATGCATGTACGGACCGGTCGCGGGCAGAGGGCGTCGGCCCTGATCCCTGCTCGGGACAGTCGGCGGGACCGCGACTGCAATAGGCATGGCGAGCTTGGCCGGGAAGTCTGGATCCGGCGCCTCGAGCCGGAACACGATCGTTCCGCTCTGGTCGTTCGTCACGATGCCCCGGGAGAGGTTGCAGGGACCCTTCCTCCGCAGGCACTCGTCCGCGCCCGCGATCGAGCCGAAGATGGGCGCATCGAAGGACCCGAGCTCGAAGAGCCGCTCGAGCGCGTGTTTGAAGTCCGCCGGGCGAACGAGCCGTCCGGTCGAGTAGCGGATGCCCTTCCGCACCGTGAACGTGTACGTCCGCCCGCCGTCCGTCGGTGGGGCCAGCGAGACGGCGAGGTTGGGTACCACCTCCGTGCCCTCCTGTCCGCCGATGCGCTTGAAGGCCGTGAGCCCGTCGTTCGTCAAACCGAAGCCGAAAAATGCCGTAAAGCCGCCCGCCGGATCGAGCGAGCCGATGTCGCGGTCGGGGACGACATACGTGAGGGTGCCGCCGCGATGGGCGCCGCTCCCGGGGCGGACCGCGACGAAGATCCCATTGGGTGCAACCGCGATCCCGACGAGGCTGCCGCCGATCTCGAGGGAGTCGGACACCCGGCTCGTCGCGGGGTCGATACGGGTCAGAACGCCCTCCGACTCGCTCGAGACCCACACGGAGTCGGGCCCGACCGCAATCCCCGAGGGATCTCGGCCGGTCTCGATGGTCGCGGTCACGGCGGAGGAGTCCGGGTCGACACGCGAGACCGTGCCGTCGCGCGTGTTCGCCACCCACACGGACTCGAAGCCGAACGCGACTGCGCCTGGGCCGCGGCCGACGCCGATCGCTTCGACGACCGTCACCGAGACGGAGTCGACGTGGATCACCTTTCCGTCCGAGCTCGTGACCCACACGCGTCCTTGGCCGATCGCCACGTCGATCGGCTCGAGACCGACGCCGACCGTGTGCGACACCTTTCCGGAGGCGGGGTCGATCCTGGACAGCGTGTGGTCGTCGCGGTTCACGACCCAGACGGCGCCCTCGCCGAACGTGAGGCCGGCCGGGCCGTTTCCGACGGGGATCGTCTCGATGACGCGGTTGGATCCGGGGTCGATTCGGGACACCGTGCCCGAGTTCGCGTTCGCCACCCACACCGAGTCGTCTCCGAAAGCGATTCCGGTTGGACCTTTCCCGACCTCGATCGTCTGCCGGACCGTGCGCGTCACCGGGTCGATCCGATCGACGGTGCCGTCCGCGGTGTTCGTTGCCCAGACGGCGCCGGCGCCAATGACGACATCGGTCGGCGTCGTTCCAACGGCGATGTCGGCGACCAGCTTGCTCGACTCGGGATCGACGAAGCCGACGGAGTTGCCCGCCGCCGCGTCGATGGACTCTCGCTCCGACCCGCCCTGGCCGAGCGCGAAGATGGGAATCGCGACAGCCGCAGCGAGCACACCTGCGAGCGCAGCGACGAGCAACGTCCGTCGGGACACGCGTGACGGCTCGGCGACCTTCTCGGCCCTGAGAGGCGGAAACTCGGTCTGGAGGCCGTCGACGTCGAGCTGGAAGAGGCGTTCGGGGCGGTCGATGTCCTTGAGCCGGTACGCGCCGAGATCGCGTATCGACACGCCTCCCATCTCGTCCTCGACGAGCTCGCGCGTGGCGTTGGAGAGGAGCACCTGGCCGCCATGTCCGACCGCTCCGATTCGCGCCGCGCGATGCACTCCCATGCCGACGTAGCGCTCCTCGCCGACGACGGGCTCACCCGTGTGCAGCCCCATCCGCACGCGGACCTGGCCACCGTCGGGCCAGTCGTGCTCGGCGAGCGCGCGCTGCGCGACGACCGCCGCTCCGAGAGCCGCATTCGCACGCGCGAACGCGAAGAAGAACGAGTCTCCCTGCGTGTCGACCTCGCGCCCGCCGCGCTCGGCCGCGGCCTCGCGGATGATGCGCTGGTGCTCTGCCAGGACGGCGCTGTAGCGCTCGCCCAGGTGCTTGAGCAGCCGCGTCGACCCCTCGATGTCGGTGAAGAGGAATGTGACGGTGCCGGTCGGCAGCTCGGTCATACCTCACCTTTCGGGCGCACTCCGTGAATCGTACGACGAAAGCGGGCCGGGACCTATGCGGTCAGCTTGTTCGTAGACGAGGCATGTGGGCTCGGCTGCTCCGGACCTCCCCTGCCCTCGTCGTGGTTGCGGTTCTGCTCGGTGCCTGCTCATCCGGCGGAAAAGCGATACAGACCTTCGCCGAGAACGGGATCTCGTTTCGATATCCGGAAGGTTGGCACGTCACCGGATTCAGCACGTCGAACTCTCCCCGGCGGCTCGTGGTCACTACGTACCCGGTCCCTTCGGACGCGGTCAAGGGTGACTGCGGTGGGTACGAGGCCGTCGCGCTGCTGCCTCCCGGA
>JACCWU010000263.1 GCA_013697465.1 Actinomycetota bacterium
GTACGACGCCGATCGCCACGAGAACAGTGAAGAGCGCTCCGCCCTCGGCAAGCGCGTCCCGGCGAAACGCCACGCGCATCGCCACGGTCGTCCCGCCGAACAGGATCGCCGATGCAAGCGCAAGCAAGACGGCGTCCATGCTCAGGAAACCTCTCGTCCGCCGACGCGCCGGAGGACTCTCACAGCTGCCGGCTCCGCGAGGACGATTCCGGTGAGCATCACTGCGCAGCCTGCCCAGCCGATCCAGCCGAGCACCTCATCGGCCAGGAGCACACCGAAGAGAGCGGCAAATGGGGCCTCCAGGGTGAAGACGAGGGCAGCGCGCGCAGCCGTCGTCCGCGCCTGCACCCAGGTGGCGATGAGATATCCGAGCGCTCCGGCGAAGATGCCGGTGACGAGCAGAGCCCCCCACACGGTCCAGCCACGGGGCACCTCGACTTCACCGAGAGCGACGGCGATCGCCGTGAAGCCGAGGAAGCACGTCGTCATCTGCAGGAACGTCAACGCGCGCGGGTCGTAGCGCGGCGCGAAGCGTTCCATCGACGCGATCTGGAACGACTGGGCAACCGCGTTCCCGAGCACGAGCGAGTTTCCGAGCGTCGATCCGCCGGGGACGCCGTTGAGCAGCAGCAAGCCGACGACGGCGAACCCCACCCCGACCCAGGCGGCTGTGGGCACGCGCGTCCCGAAGAGCCGGAACGCGATGAGCGGCGTGAAGACGACGTAGAGACCGGTGATGAAGCCCGTGCTCGCGACGGTGGTCAACTCGAGACCGGCGGTCTGGAGACCGTAGGCGAGCGCCAGCAGCACGCCCACCCCCAACCCGGCGGCCACGCCTTCTCTCGGCATCGTCCGGAGCGGCTTCCATGCGAACGGTGCGAGCACGATCGCGGAGATCGCAAACCGGACGGCAAGAAAGGCGAAGAGCGGATAGAGGACGAGCGCGTCCTGGACCTGGACGAACGTGACACCCCAGATGGCGGTGACGCCCACGAGCAGCAGCAAAGGCGCGGCCCTGCGCACCCGCGCAACCTAAGCGACGCACGTGCCACGAAAACGTGAGAGGCGCCCCTGTCAGCGGGCGCCTCTCGGTCTTTCCTCGGAGCCGGCGGGGCCGGCCCGCCCGCCTTACGGCCGGGTTCCGACCTCCGGCTCGTCGCGCTCCTCGTCCCCGTCGAGCACGTCGCCGACCTTGTCCTTCACGTCTTCCCAGGCGTCGTCGGCCTTGTCCTTGGCGTCGTCCCAGGCGCCGGCGGCCTTGTCCTTCGCCTCGCCCCACTCGCCCTGGGCGCGGCCCTCGGCTTCGCGGCTCTCGTCGTCGGTGAGCTTGCCTTCGTACTCCTTGGCCTTGCCTTCGATCCGATCCGAATCCACGTCGGCTCCTTTCCGAGATTGTGTGAGCAGCACCATTCCCGAATCGGTACGTCGCGAAACCGCACTCGAGGCGACGTGCATCGTTTCACTACCCTTGGTGTCTCGTGAGCGTCCTCGACACCTTCGGCCGCCCGCTCCGCGACCTGCGCATCTCGGTCACGGATCGGTGCAACTTCCGCTGCGTCTACTGCATGCCGAAGGAGGTGTTCGGGCGCGACTACAGATTTCTCCCACGCCGAGAGCTGCTCACCTTCGAGGAGATCGAACGCGTCGCGCGCGTGTTCGTCGACCTGGGCGTCCGCAAGCTGCGTATCACCGGCGGAGAACCGCTCCTGCGACGGGATCTCGAGACGCTCGTTGCACAGCTGGCCGGGCTCGGCGACTTGGACCTGACTCTGACGACGAACGCGGCGCTGCTCGCGCAGAAGGCGCGCGTCCTCGCAGAAGCCGGCTTGAGCCGCGTCACGGTGAGCCTCGACTCGCTCGACGACGAGGTCTTCCGCGCGATGAACGACGTCGACTTCCCAGTAGCGCGCGTGCTTGCGGGGATCGACGCCGCAACGGAGGCCGGCCTGCCGGTCAAGGTCAACGTCGTCGTCAAGCGCGGACTGAACGAAGGCTCTGTGCTCGACATCGCGCGCCGCTTCCGCGGGACCGGGCACGCCGTTCGCTTCATCGAGTACATGGACGTCGGCGCGACCAACGGCTGGCGCACGGACGACGTCGTCCCCGCCGCGGAGATCGTCCGCACGATCGGTGCCGAGTTTCCGCTCGAGCCCGTCGAGGCCGGCTATCGAGGAGAGGTCGCGGAGCGCTATCGCTATCTCGACGGCGCGGGAGAGATCGGCGTCATCGCGTCGGTCACGCAGCCTTTCTGCGGCGACTGCACACGAGCGCGACTCTCAGCCGACGGAAAGCTCTACACGTGCCTCTTCGCGGTGCGCGGCCACGACCTGCGCGCCGTTCTTCGCGCCGGCGCCCGTGACGACGAGCTCGACGCCGCCATCCGCTCGGTCTGGGAGCGCCGCACCGACCGCTACTCGGAGCTCCGAACCGAGCAGACCGCGAAGCTGCGCAAGGTCGAGATGTCTTTCATCGGAGGCTAGAGCGGCGGCTCGGAGGCGGACGCGGTTGCGAGATTTCCTCGCCGCAGGAGCCCTCGGCCGGACGCGATCGTCGCTCCGCTCGCCCGCACGATGAGCGCGACCGAGACGACGATCGCCGCGCCCGAGACGAGCATCTGCAAGGTGATCTCCTCACCGAGAAGCGCCCAACCGAGGAAGACCGCGACCACTGGATTGACATACGCGTACGTCGCGACGAGCGAGGTCGGAGCGGCGCGCAGCAGCCAGACGTAAGCGGTGAACCCCACGAAGCTACCGACGAGGATGAGATAGCCGACCGCGAGGAGCGCGTCGAGCGTCCAGCGCGCGTCTCCGAGCTCACCGGTGACGACCGAGGAGACGAGCAGCAGCACGCCTCCGCAGAGCGAGCCGAGCCCGGCCGAGACGAACGGGCGCCTCGGCAGAGGAGCGCCGCGCGCATAGAGCGATCCGGCCGCCCAGCCAAGCGCTCCGAAGACGATGACGACTGCTCCGAACCGGTCCACGGATCCCGCACCGAACGGGTCGACGAGGAACGCGAGCCCGACGAACCCGAGTCCGAAGCCCACATATGCGGACGGGTGCAGCCGTCGCCCGTAGACGACACGGTCCAGAAGCGCCATCCAGATCGGGATGCTGCCGACGAGCAGAGCCGCTACCCCCGCCGGCACGGTTTGCTGTGCCCAGGCGAGAGAGCCGTGGCTGACGAGGAAGAGCAGAGCGCCGAACACGAACGCCGCGCCGATCTGGGCGCGCCCGATGGGATCTCGCTCACGTTCTCCGCGCGGAAGCGCAAACGCAAGCAGGAGGGCTCCGGCAACGAGGTGCCGACCCGCCATGGCCAGCAGCGGCGGCAGATCGCGAACCGCGATGGCGAGCGCGATGAACGTGGATCCCCAGACGATGTACACCGTCCCGAGAGCGATCCAGACCCGTACGCCGTGCCGCGCGGCCACGTCCCCAGCATGACGACCGCTCGAACATCAGCTCAAGTCGAGTTCCCGCTCTCGTCGATCAGCGCTCCTTATTCGGGAGGTCGGCGCCGTCGGGCCTTCGCCGTCGGCGCTCCCGACCACTGCGCACTGACACGCTCGTTAGAATCCGCAGGCCGTGTCGAGCTTCGCCGCCCAAACGTCGCGACGCCTGCCCCGCGGCTGGCGCCACCTGGCCTTCCAGTTCGTGATCTGGCTGGGCTTCTACGGCGTCTATCAGATCGCCCGCGGGGCGGCCGATCGTAGCGTCGCGGATGCCTTCGCCAACGGGGAGTGGGTGCTGCGGACGGAGAGCGAGCTGGGAGCACTCTTCGAGCCCGCCCTGCAGCGCGTCGTCGACACGTCCTCCATTCTCGTAACGCTGACCTCGTACACGTACTGGCTCTCGCAGTTCGCGGTCGTCGGCATCGCGCTTCTCTGGGTCTACTTCCGCCACCACGAACGGTTCGCGGCTTTCCGGAACTGGATCATCACCGCGAACCTCGTCGGGCTCGTCGGCTACATCTTCATGCCCACCGCGCCTCCGCGGATGTTCCCCGAGTGGGGCTTCGTGGACACCCTCGCGCAGTACTCGTCCTTGAATCACGAGAGCGGGGTCATCGCCTGGGGCTCGAACCCGTACGCGGCCATGCCGAGCCTGCACGCCATGGATGCATTCATCGTGGGAGTCGTCATGTTCGGGCTCGTCCGCTCGAGGCTCGCCAAGGCGCTGTGGCTCGCCTGGCCGGCCTGGGTCGGGTTCGCGGTGATCTCGACCGGGAATCACTATTGGCTCGACGTCGCGGCCGGCATAGTGCTCGCGATCGCCACGGGCGTCGCGCTGCGTCGCGTGCATTGGCCTCGCGTGCTGAGCTCCCTTCAGGGTGATCGCCCGGCGCGAGGCGGATGACCGACGAGGGATCCGGGCGCGAGCCGGCACGGGTTACACGCGCCGTTCCGGGGCGGCGCTCGCAAGCGAGCCGAGAGCGTGCCGCGCAGGACAGTACAACTGGTACGGACAAGCGGCACGCTCGCGGGATCGCGGCGCAAGCGGCGTCAGCCGGTCGCGGAGGCCGGCCTCGTCGACCGTGAGCGACCGGCGGCCGGATGCGCGCGTCAGCCAGCTCGACCGGGTCAGGCAGGAGTACACGCAGGCGGCGCGGGACATCCTCGCTCGCTCGATGCGCGGGGTCGCGAGGACGAAGCTCACGCCGGACATGCTTACCGTCGCCGGGGTTGCCCTCTGCCTCTCGGGCGCGGTGCTCATCGGCTTCGAGGAGCGGAACGAGAAGCTCATGTTCTGGCTGGGCGGGATTCTCTTCATCGCCGGCTCGGTCGCAGACATCCTCGACGGCGCGCTTGCCCGCGCGGCAAGCAAGGGCACGGTGTTCGGCGCCTTCCTCGACTCCACCTTCGACCGGCTCGGAGAGGCCGCGGTGCTGACGGCGATCGGGCTCGTGTTCATGCGGGACGGCAACGAGATCGCGCTCGTGGCGACTTTTCTCGCGGTCATCGGCTCGTTCCTCGTGAGCTACACGCGCGCCAAGGCAGAGGCTCTCGGCTTGCGCGGTGACGTCGGGTTCGGGTCGCGAGTGGAGCGTGTCGTGATCATCTCGATCGGACTTTTCCTCGCTCCCTGGGGCTGGCTCGAGTGGCCGCTCTACGTCCTCGCCGCGATGGCGTGGATCACCGTGCTCCAGCGCATGCTCTTCGTGCGCCGCCAGCTCCGTGAGCTGGCGGAAGCGACCTGAGCGACTCTTCGGTTACACTGCTAGCACTTTGGCTGCTAGCAAACTGCAAAGAGCAGGCGTACTAGTCCGGATGCCCGCTCCTCTGAAGGAGGCGCTCGTTCGCGAGACCGCCCGCCGTCACTCCAACGTCAACGACGTCGCGGTCGGCATCCTCGCCGACGCCTTTGCCGTCCCACACGAGCCGAGCGGCCGCCGCCGCAAAGTGCTAGCAGGTTCGAGCCCGGTCATTCTGCTTCGCGTCCCGCAGAAGTTGAAGGACGAGATCCAAGCCGAGGCCGTCCGCTCGGGCGCCAACGCGAACGACGTCATCCTGGCCGAGCTCGCCAACGGGCTCGGCATCCCGTCACAGAGCATTCGCAAAGGAAAGGAAACGATGGCTACTACCAACGGTTCGAAGAACGGCGCGCGATCCAAGGAGAAGGTGCGGGTCGCGCTCATCGGCGTGGGGAACTGCGCGAACTCGCTCCTCCAGGGGGTCGAGTACTACAAGGACGCCGCACCGGAGAACTCCGTCCCCGGACTCATGCACGTGAACCTCGGCGGCTACCACATCTCGGACATCGAGTTCACCGCTGCCTTCGACGTCGTCAAGGGGAAGGTGGGGGTCGACCTCGCCGATGCAATCTGGGCGCATCCCAACGACACGATCAAGTTCGCGGACGTCCCCAAGACGGGCGTCAAAGTGTCGCGCGGGATGACGCACGACGGCATCGGCAAGTACCTCTCGCAGATCGTCGAGAAGGAACCCGGCCAGACCGACGACGTCGTCGGGATCTTGAAGGAGACCGGCACCGACGTCGTCGTCAACTACCTCCCGGTCGGCTCCGAGGCTGCGACCAAGTGGTACACGGAACAGATCCTCGAGGCCGGCGTCGCGATGGTGAACTGCATGCCGGTTTTCATCGCGCGTGAGCCGTACTGGCAGAAGCGCTTCGAGGACGCAGGCGTGCCGATCATCGGCGACGACATCAAGTCCCAGGTCGGAGCGACGATCACGCACCGGATTCTCACGACGCTCTTCCAGGACCGTGGGGTCCACCTCGACAAGACCATGCAGCTCAACGTGGGCGGCAATTCCGACTTCCTCAACATGCTCGAGCGCGATCGGCTCGAGTCGAAGAAGATCTCGAAGACGAACGCGGTCACGTCGATGCTCGACTACGACATCGGCGACAAGAACGTGCACGTCGGCCCGTCCGACTACGTGCCGTGGCTCACGGACCGCAAGTGGGCGTACATCCGCATGGAGGGCTCGTCCTTCGGAGACGTGCCGCTGAACGTCGAGCTGAAGCTCGAGGTGTGGGACTCGCCGAACTCGGCCGGCATCGTGATCG
>JACCWU010000274.1 GCA_013697465.1 Actinomycetota bacterium
GAGTTGGTCCGGGAAGGTCTCCTGGAGCGGCTCGTACCAGTGCAGCCAGAACGGCCGGCTGCGGGCGACGAGGTTCTCCCAGGTTCGGCTCTGCGACTCGTTCAATCCGAGCGACGGCGAGCCCGACAGCGTGGGCAGCCAGCCCGCGAGTGGAGTCCGCTCGAGGGAAGGCGAGATCCCGTGTGCGTAAAGGCCGTGTCCCGCTTCGTGCATCGTCGACCAGAACGAGTCGAGCCCGGTCTCGTTGTAGCGCGTCGTGAGGCGGATGTCCCTCGTCGAGAACGAGGTGCAGAATGGGTGGACCGTCGGATCGATCCGCCAAGACCCCTCCTCGAATCCGACCGTCGCGAGCACGCGTGCCGCGAACTCCTGCTGGAGCGCCGTCGGAAAGTGCTCGTCGAGGAATGACGCCTCGATGCGCGGCGCGACGCGGGCGAGCTCCGAGAGGACGGGACGGACGACGCCGAACACCTCGGCGACCTCGGTGGTCGTCATGTAGGGCTCGAAGTCGTCGAGGAGGGGCGTGTACGGCGAGTCGTCCCAGTCGAAGCACTCGACGTAGCGGCGCTTGAGCTCGAGGTTCGTCTCGAGCGCGGGCAGGAAGCTCGCGAAGTCGTTCGACGCGCGGGCGTTCACCCAAATCTGGTGGCCGCGCGAGCCCGCGCGCGTTATTTCTGCGCGAAGCTCCGAGGGGATGCGGCGTTCCCTCTCCCAGTCCTGGCGGGTGACTCGGATGAGGCTTGCGTCGTCGGAGTCGTACTCGAGCGACTCCTCGTACGGGCGCAGGCGCTCCAGGAGCTGGCCGACCTCGGCGTCGACGAAGCGGTCGTGCGCGATCCGCCCGAGGGTGGCGAGGGCCTCTGCCCGACTCTCGCTTCCGAGCGGCGGCATCATCACGCGCAGGTCCCACGCGAGCACGCCTCCGGAGCGTTGGATGTCGGAGATCTCGCCCAGACGCTCCTTGAGCGCGCGCAGGTCGGCTTCCACGGCCGGGACACTACCGGCGCGGGGTTAGGATCCGGCGCATGCCCGACGTGCTCATCGTCGCCGACACTCGGAGCTCGCCCGAGATGCGGCACGAGGTGCCGCTGATGGTGCCCGACCCGTTTCTGTATGCGGAAGTGGGTGGGAACCGCCATGTCGCGATCGGCTCGATGGAGCAGCGTCGCATCCAGGAGCTCGGTCTCGGGATCGACGTAACGCCGCTCGACGCGCTTGGCATCGACGAGCTCGTGCGCAGAGACATGGAGAGGGAAGAGATGTCGCGAGAGCTCCATCTCCGCGCGTGCCGCTCGTTCGGGCTCGAGCGCGCGCTCGTGCCCACGAGCTTCCCCACCGGAACGGCCGACCACCTCCGGGCCGCTGGCATCGAGCTGAGCGTCGACGCCGCGCACTTCGGAGAGCGCAGGCGGGTGAAGTCGGAGGCCGAGCTCGCGGGGATTCGACGCGCTCAGCGCGCAACCGAGGCTGCGATGGCTTCCGCTCTCGATCTTCTTCGGCGGGCGGAGGCGAGGAACGGTGGGCTCGTCGTGGACGGCGCGCCTCTGACGTGCGAGCTGCTCAAGCGCCGCGTGGATCAGGCGTTCGTCGAGAACGGCGCTTCGGCAGACGAATCCGTGGTGTCGCACGGGCCGCAGACCGCGATCGGCCACGACACGGGCTCGGGCGCGATCGCGGCCGACGACGTCGTCCTGCTCGATCTCTTCCCGCTCGACCGAGCGTCGGCCTGCTACGCGGACATGACCAGGACCTTCGCCGTGGGCACGATCTCGGACGAGATCCGCGAGTACCACCGTCTCGTCAAGGAGGCGCTCGACCTCGCCGTTGCTGCGGTTCGTCCCGGTGTGGACGGTAGGGACATCCATCGGCTGGTCTGCGACTTCTTCAACGAGCATGGCTTCCCGACCTCGCTGCATAAAGAGGAGGGATCCGTGCTCGAGGACGGCTTCTACCACGGCACCGGCCATGGAGTCGGGCTCGCCGTGCACGAAGCCCCGTTTATGGGCCGCATCGGCCACGAGCTGGTCGCCGGCGACGTGATCACCATCGAGCCCGGTCTCTATCGCCGGGGTTTCGGCGGGGTGCGACTCGAGGATCTCCTGCTCGTCACCGAGGACGGGTGCGAGGTGCTCACCGACTTCCCCTACGACCTGGAAGTGGCAACGTGAGCCAGCACGCCGGCGAGGAGGGCGAGGAGGCCATCGAGACACTGCTGGCGGAGGAGCGGCGATATCCGCCGCCCGACGACTTCGCCGCCCAGGCCAACGCGCAGCCTGAGATCTACGAGGTCCCGTTCGAGGAGTTCTGGGAGCGCGAGGGCAGAGAGCGCGTCACCTGGTTCGAGCCGTTCACGTCGCTCCTGGAGTGGGAGCTTCCGTACGCGAAGTGGTACCTCGGCGGGAAGATCAACGTCGCCTACAACTGTCTCGACCGCCACGTCGAGTCCGGCCGAGGCGACAAGGTCGCGTTCTACTTCGAGGGGGAGCCCGAGGGCGACCGTGCGGCGATCACCTACGCGCAGCTCCTCGACGAGGTCGTCCGGGTCGCCAACGGCTTAAAGGAGCGCGGCGTGAAGAAGGGAACGCCCGTCGGCATCTACATGGGCATGGGGCCGGGACTGCCGACCGCGATGCTCGCGTGCGCGCGCTTGGGCGCGCCACACACGGTCGTGTTCGGCGGCTTCTCGGCGGAGTCGCTCGCCGACCGCCTGAACGACATGGAGTGCGAGGTGCTCATCACGCAGGACGAGGGGTGGCGACGGGGGCAGACCGTGCCGCTCAAGGGCAACGCCGACGAGGCGCTCGAGTCATGTCCGAAGGTGAAGACGGTCGTCGTCGGGCAGCGGACGAGGGCGGATGTCCCGATGCAGGACGGGCGCGACATCACGTGGTCCGAGCTCGTCGAGGGTCAGTCAGAGGACCCTGCGTCCTGTCCGTGCGAGCCGATGGACTCCGAGGATCTGCTGTACCTCCTGTACACGAGCGGGACGACCGCGAAGCCGAAGGGCATCGCGCACACGACGGCGGGCTACCTCGTGGGCGTCGCTGCGACGCACCACTACATCTTCGACCTGAAGCCCGACTCCGACGTCTACTGGTGCGCTGCGGACATCGGCTGGGTCACCGGACACAGCTACATCGTCTACGGGCCGCTCTGCAACGGCGCGGCGAGCGTTCTCTACGAGGGGACGCCGGATTTCCCGGACAAGGACCGCTGGTGGGACATCGTCGAGCGCTACGGCGTGACGATCCTGTACACGGCGCCCACGGCGATCCGCGCCCACATGAAGTGGGGGCCGGAGCACGCCGAGCGCCACGATCTTTCGTCGCTGCGCCTGCTCGGCACGGTCGGCGAGCCGATCAACCCGGAAGCATGGATCTGGTACCGAGAGCACCTCGGCGCCGACCGCCTGCCGGTGGTCGACACCTGGTGGCAGACGGAGACCGGCATGGTCCTGATCACGCCACTGCCCGGGGTGACGACGACGAAGCCGGGATCGGCGACGAAGCCGTTCCCGGGGGTCGAGGCCGCCGTCGTGAACGACCGGGGCGAGGAGGTCGGTCCCGGCGGTGGCGGGTATCTCGTCCTGAAGAAGCCTTGGCCGGCGATGCTGCGCGGGATCTTCAAGGACCACGACCGCTACGTGGAGACGTACTGGTCGAGGTTCCCAGGGATGTACTTCGCGGGGGACGGCGCCCGGATCGACCAGGACGGCGACTTCTGGCTCCTGGGCCGGGTGGACGACGTGATGAACGTCTCCGGGCACCGCATCTCGACGATCGAGGTGGAGTCCGCACTCGTCGACCACGCGAGTGTCGCCGAAGCCGCAGTGTGCGGGCGCACCGACTCGCTCACGGGACAGGCGATCGTGGCCTTCGTGACGCTCAAGGGAGGACAGGAGGGCACGGTCGAGCGGCTCGAGGAGCTCCGCAACCACGTGGCGGCGAAGATCGGCCCGATCGCGAAGCCCGCGAACATCGTCTTCACCCCGGAGCTGCCGAAGACGCGGTCGGGGAAGATCATGCGGCGCTTGCTTCGTGACGTCGCGGAGGATCGCCCGCTCGGCGACACCACGACGCTTGCCGATCCCGCGGTTGTGGCGGAGATCGCCGACCGCGCGGTCGCTCAGCCTGCCGAGGAGTGACCTGCGTCGACTCCTAGCGCGAGCTCGACCGCCTCGTCGCGGGTGAGCGCTGCCCCAGCGCGCATCGCGGCCTCGTGTGCGCGGCGTGTCAGCCGGCGAGTGCGGTGTCGAACGCCTCAACGGTGCGCTCGATGTCGGCCTCGCTCGTCCGCCAATTCGAGACCGAGAGTCGGATCGCGGCACGGCCGTCCCAGGTCGTTCCGCTCATCCACGCCTCGCCGCTCGCTTGAACCGCACGCAGCAGAGCATCGGTCGTCGCGTCGTCCTGGAAGCGGAAGAGCACCTGGTTGAGCACGACGTCGTTCAGCACCTCGCAGCTGGGTCGCCGGGAGATCTCGCTGGCGAACTGGCGCGCGCGAGCGCAGCTCCGCTCCACGAGGTCGGCGACACCCGAGCGACCGAGCGAGCGTAGGGCGGCGTAGACGGCGAAGCCTCGGGCGCGGCGAGAGAACTCCGGCGTCCAGTCCATCTGATCGCGTGCGGCGTCCGGATCCGCCACGAGATACTCGGCCGTCAGCCGCATCGCCGCTCGGTGCGCTTCCGGATGCGCGACGAACGCCAGGCCGCAGTCGTACGGGACGTTGAGCCACTTGTGCGCGTCCGTCGCCCAGGAGTCGGCGCGATCGACGCCCGCGACGAGATGGCGATGCTCGGCTGATGCGGCCGCCCACAGCCCGAAGGCCCCGTCCACGTGCAGCCAGGCGCCGGCAGATCCGCTGAGCTCGGCAATCTCGTCGATCGGGTCGACGGCTCCCGTGTTGACCTCGCCGGCCTGGGCGCAGACGATGGCCGGCCCGTCGATACCCTCGAGCGCGGCCTCTACCGCGCCGATTCGCATCCGACCTTGTTCGTCCGCCTCGACCGCCACGACCGATCCGCTCCCGAAGCCGAGCAGCCTGAGCGCCCGATCGACGGTGACATGCCGCTTGGCGCCGGCAACGACCCGCACGGCGGGCGAACCCGCGAGCCCGTCCTGCTCGACGTCCCAGCCCGCGCGCTCCAGCACCGCGTGCCGCGCGGCCGCAAGGCAGGTGACGTGCGCCATCTGGCATCCCGTGACGAAGGCGAACGACGCGGTTGGCGGAAGCCCCAGGAGATCCACGAGCCACCCGCCGGTGATCTCTTCGACCACCGCGGCGGCCGGGCCGCAGACGACGAGGCCCGCGTTCTGGTCCCACGCGCTGGTCAGCCAATCGGCCGCGAGCGCTGCCGGCAGAGCCCCGCCGATGACGAAGCCGAAGTAGCGTCCGCTCGGGATCCCGACGACCCCGCGCTCGGTCTCACGAGCCAGGGTCTCGATCACCTCGAGTGGCTCGCTCGGCCCGTCCGGCAAGTCGCCTCCGAGGGCGACTCGCAGCTCCTGGACAGAGGCGGTCGGCCAGATGGACCGCTCGTCGAGCGACTCGAGGAAGTCGGCAGCGATCTCAGCGGCTCGCCCAAGGAGCGCGCGATCGTCTCTCACGCAGCCAGCAGCTTCTCGAAGCGCTCGGGGTCCTCGAACGGACCGACCACGGCGAGATAGAGCCGCTTTCCCTCGAGCACGTCGCGCGCCACCCGCTGGATGTCCTCGGCGGTGACTCCGTCGAGCTCCCGGAGGACGTCGTCCGGCTCGTCGATCTCGTTCTCGAGGAGCTCGCGCCGGAGCGCGAACTGAATCATTGCCTGCGGGCTCTCCAGCCGAAGCACGAAACGCCCTTTCGCGTACCCGCGCGCCTTCTCGAGCTCGTCTGCAGGAACGCGCTCGGCCGCGATCTTCCCGAGCTCGGCGAGGATCGTGGAGATCGCCTCGTCGATACGGCTCACGTCCACTCCGGCCCCGGTGAAGAACGTCCCTGCGTCCGTGTACGCGCCGTTCGCCGCGTGGACGTAGTACGCAAGGCCCCGTCGCTCGCGCACCTCGGTGAAGAGGCGAGAGGACATGCCTCCGCCGAGCACGACTGCCAGGAGCTGCAGGGCGTACCGGTCGGGATGCGCGAGTGCGTACCCGCGCACGCCGAGGACGAGGTGCGCCTGCTCGGATTGCTTCGTGTGCAGCGAGACCGGCGAGCCGTCGGGCGGGAGGACCACCCCCAAAGGAGAAGCGGTCTCGCGCGGCTCGATGTCCCCGAGAAGCTCCTCGAGCCGGTCGACCAGCTCCTCGCCGATGCGCCCTCCGACCCCGACGACGATGCGCTCGGGGTGATACCAGGCACCCAGGTACGAGGTGAACGTCTCGCGCGTCGTGCCTTCGATCGTCTCCTTCGTGCCCAGGATGTCCCAGCCGAGCGGCTGGTCGCCGAAGAGCAGGCGGTCGTAGACGTTGCCGACGTAGCGCTGCGGCGTGTCGAGGTAGACGTTCATCTCCTCGAGAATCACGCCCTTCTCCTTGTCGATCTCGGCCGAGTCGAAGCGCGAGTTGCGGAGCATGTCGACCAGGACGTCGAGCGCGACGTCGCGCGTCTCCGCGGCGCATTTCACGTAGTAGCCGGTGAGCTCCTTGCCGGTGAACGCATTGAACTCGCCTCCGATCCCGTCGATCTCGGCGGAGATGGTTCGCGCCGTCGGCCGGCGCTCGGTTCCCTTGAAGAACATGTGCTCGGTGAAGTGGGCGATGCCCTTCTGGTCAGGCGTCTCGTAGCGGGATCCCGCTGCGAGCATGACGAAGCACGCGACCGAGCTCACCTGCGGCATCGGCGCAGTCAGGACGCGAATCCCGTTTCCAAGCCTCGTTTGCTCGAAGACCGACACGACGCCGATGGTATAGACACGGTTCATGCCCGGACAACTGACCCGAACGGCCATCGCCGCGCAGCCCGACTGGCTGCGCCAGGTTCCCGAGCGGGTGGGGGACGCGCGGTTGCCAGAGGGCGCCCGCGTGCTGTTCACCGGCTGCGGTACCTCGTTCCATGCAGCCCTCGCCTGCGGGCCGAAAGCTCAGGCCCTGGAGGTCGTGCTCGGGAACGCGTCGGCGGCGGACATCCTTGTAGCTCTGAGCCACGAGGGCGAGACGCGTCTGACTCTGGAGGCCGTTCAGGCGTTCGCAGGAGAGACGTGGCTGATCACCGGAGCACCCGAGAGCCCGCTCGCGAGCGCCGCCGACCACGTCGTCGTCGCAAGTCCCGAGCTCGAGAAGAGCTATTGCCACACCGTGAGCTACACGTGCGCGATCGCGGCTGGCCGGGCTCTTCTCGGTGAGGACGTGAGCGACCTCGCCTCGGCGGTCGAGCGCGAGCTCGCGGCCGACCCGCTCCGCTCGTCCGAGCACGAGCGCTTCCTCGTCGCCGGCGCGGGAAGGGACGAGGCCACCGTCCTCGAGGCGGTGCTAAAGCTCCGAGAGGGTGCGCACGTCGTTGCGGAGGCGCACCACACCGAGCAGCTTCTCCACGGGCACCTGGCCGCGGTCGACGACTCGGTCCGCTGTTTCGTGCTGGAGGGGGCCGGCCGGGCAGCCGAGCGCGCGCGCGATGTCGTCCGCGCCCTCGGAGAGCTCGGCTGCAAGACGACGCTCGTCTCGACGAGCCACCCGGTCGTGGACATCGTGCGGTTCCAGCGGCTGACGGTGGACCTGGCCGAGGCACGAGGCGTCGACCCAGACCTCATCCGCTGGGACGAGGCGCCTTGGGACCGGGCTCGCAAGGCTCAGGACGTCTAGCGGTCCTCGAGCCGATAGACGAAGCGAAGCGCCTGCCAGCGCTCGTCGATCGAGCACGACTTGTTGTCGACGAGGCCGTGCGCGAGGCCGATCTCCTGCACGCTCTCGAACGTCAAGTCGCCCCCGATCTTCGCCGTCTTCTTCGGCCAGGCGATCCAGCGCCCGTCCGCGGGATCGAGCGTTGCCTTCAGTGTCTCGAACCGGCGCTCGAGCTCCGCCCGGCTCGTCGTGAAGAAGACGACGACAGCCGTCCCCGACCGCGCGCCCAGCTTCTGCGAGAGCGGCGTTCCGAGTAGTCCTTATCGGGCATTCCACGCCGCGAGCAATGCCGCCTCCCTCTCGGGGTCGAGTCCGGCGTCCTCCGTCAGAGTGGCGTCCTCGAGCGCCCCGCGAACGGTCTCGGCAAGGGCTCGGAACCGGAGTCCGGCTGCAAGGGCGCGTTCGACGACGGCGGCATGTGCGCCGGCCATCGCGGGGTCTGCGATCCACAGCGGCAGCTCCATCCACTCGCCCACGGCGTTCTCCAGGAGAAACTCGTCAGGCACCCAGACGAGCTCCGCGCTGCTGCCGCTGATCCCGCGACACGTCTCGAGCAGCTCGCCCCAGCCGACTCCCGGGTTTGTCGCGTTGAACGTCCCGCCGCTGCCCTGATCGCACAGGTCCACCATCCACTCGGCGAGATCTCGGACGTCTACGAACTGCACCTGGCGCTCCGGTGGAGCGGGGGCGAGGACCTCACCTCCACGGGCGACCCGGTGCGGCCAGTACGTGAACCGCCCGGTGGGATCGTGCGGACCGACGATGATCCCGGGCCGGACGACGAGTGCCCGCTCGCCGAACACGTTGCGTACGGCGTCTTCGCACAGCACCTTGAGGGAGCCGTAGTTCCCGTAGTCCGGAAGCAGTCGGTCGACCGGACCGTCGCCGAGCTCCGCGAGGTCGCTCTCCTCGTCGACACGCGTGCTGAAGTCGGCGTAGGCCGAGATGCTCGAGACGAAGCAGTAGAGGCCGGATCCGGCGAGCGCCTCGGCGGAGGAGCGGACGGCGTGTGGCACGTACCCGCTCGTGTCGATCACCGCGTCCCACCGTCTACCCCGGAGCGCGCCGAGGTCGTTCTCTCGGTCCCCCGCGAGCCTTTCGACCTCGGGGTACAGGCCCGGGTTCGTGCGGCCGCGGTTGAAGAACGT
Organism: Actinomycetota bacterium; assembly: GCA_013697465.1. GTDB lineage: Bacteria > Actinomycetota > Thermoleophilia > Gaiellales > Gaiellaceae > GMQP-bins7. Next base: position 8,963 of record JACCWU010000274.1, read on the forward strand.
CAACTCGTGGCCTCGGGCGAGAGCCGCATCCGCAAGCGCACGCCCGACGAACCTCGGGCCGCCGAGGACGAGTAGCTTCACGTGAGCTCTGCAAGGCCGGCGAGGAGCCGGTCGACCTCTTCCTCGGTGTTGTAGTGGACGATGCCCGCGCGGACGGCCCCGTCGTCCAGGCCGAGGTAGGCCATCGTCTCGACTGCGTAGTAGTTCCCGTGCCAGACCGCGATGTCGCGCTCGGCCAGGAGCGTCGCAATCTGCTCGGGACTGTGGCCAGGAACGTTGAAGCAGAATGTGGGAACCCGACCCGCCATCGCCGGGGGTCCGTACAGCTCGATCGCAGGCGGGAGTCCGGCGAGCAACCGCTCGCCGAGAGCGTGCTCGTGAGAGTTGATCGCGGCCCATCCGAGCGAGTCGATGTAGTCCACGGCCGCGACGAACCCGGCGAGCAGCTCGTGCTGGAGCGTCCCGAGCTCGAAACGATGTCCGACGGGGTGGTCGGCCGCCGGCCGCACCTTGTACGGCCTCCAGGACGCGAGCAGCCCCTCTCGCCCGTAGGCGAGCCCCATGTGCGGCCCGAAGTACTTGTACGGCGAGCAGATGAGCAAATCGACGCCCCATTCGGCTACGTCAATGGCTCCATGTGGCGCGTAATGGACGGCATCGGCCCAGGCGAGCGCGCCTGCAGAATGGGCGAGATCCACGATCCGGCGAACGTCCGGCGCGGTGCCGACTGAGTTCGCAGCGACCGGAAAGCCGACAACCCGTGTCCGTTCGGAGAGTTGGCGCTCAAGGTCGTTGTAGTCAACTTCGAGATCATCAGTGACACCCGCGAACCGAACGACGATGCCGATGTCGTGCGCAAGTTCCAGCCACGGTGCGACGTTCGCATCGTGGTCGAGCTTGGTGACGATGATCTCGTCGCCGGGACGCAGAGTCCGCGCAAAAGCCCGCGTTAGCAGGAAATTCAAGGCAGTCATGCTCGGGCCGAATGCCACCTCCTCGCTGCTGCAGCCGAGGAAGTCGGCAGCGCGTTGACGGGCGTGTTCGACTAGGGCGTCGGTGCATTGTGATGTCTCGTAGGGCGCGCCGATGTTGGC
>JACCWU010000302.1 GCA_013697465.1 Actinomycetota bacterium
GTCCTCGAGCGCGCGCTCGGCGGCGCGGCGACCGTTCTCCTGGGCGCGGTCGGGTTCCTGCTTTCGGTCGGTCGTTACGACGTGAGCGCCTATCTCTGGCTGGAGGGGGTGTTCGTCTTCGGAACGATCGCCGCGGGATTCCTCTTCTTCGCTCGCTCCTCGCGCCCGCTGCTCCGGCGGACGCTGCCGTTGTTGCAGCGGCTCCACGTGGCGCGGCCGCTGCAGGCCTTCTACGAGGGCGTCCATCACTTCCGCGCACGGCTCGGCTTGCTCCTCGCGGTCTTCGGCGTGACGCTCGTCGTGCAGGCGGTACGCATCCTCGCGATCTGGGCCGCCGCGAAGGCCGTGGGCATCGACCTCGACGTGCGTGTCTACTACGTCATGGGCCCGCTCTTCTTCCTCGTCCTGCTCGTGCCGTTCACGCTCAACGGACTCGCCGTCCGCGAGGCCTTCTTCGTGAGCTTCCTCGGGAGCCTGGGCATCGGGGCTGACCGGGCCTTCGCGGCCGGGTTCCTGTTCTTCCTCGTCACGGTGCTCCTCGCCCTGCCGGGAGCGGTCGTGATGGTCCGGAGCGGAGTGCGAGGGAGCACGAGCCCGCGCGTGGAGCATGGGTAGCGGAGCGACAGCCGACGCCGCGGCGGTCGTCGTCACGTACGACGCACTTCCGTGGATCGAGCGCTGCCTGGCAAGCCTCGGCGGCGTGCCTACGACGGTCGTCGACAACGGATCGACCGACGGGACGCTCGAGCTCGTTCGCGAGCGCTTCGCGGACGTGCGGCTGCTCGAGTCGGAGAACAGAGGGCTCGGGGCGGCCTGGAATCTCGGAATCCGCGAGACCGAGAGCCGCTACCTGCTCCTGCTCAACTCGGACGCATGGCTGGTCGGGGATGCGCTCGCACGACTCGTCGCGTTCGCGGACCGGCGTCCGGAGGCGGCGCTCCTCGGGCCGCGGCTCCTCAACCCGGACGGGAGCCTCCAGCGCTCGGTCCGGGGGTTCCCCACGCTCTGGCGGCTCGCGACCGAGTACTTCTTCCTCCGTAAGCTCGCGCCTGGCTCGACGGCGCTGAACGGCTTCTACGCGGGCGGCTTCGACCACGACGAGGTGCGCGAGGCGGAGTTCGTCATGGGTGCGTGCATGCTCGTCCGCCGACGCGCGATCGAGCAGGTGGGGCTGCTCGACGAGGACTACTTCCTCTTCAGCGAGGAGACGGACTGGTGCTACCGCTTCCGCCGGGCGGGCTGGCAGATCCTCTTCTTCCCCGGAGCGGAGTGCGTGCACGTGGGCGGCGCCTCGCACGGTGGTCGCCTCTACCGCGAGAACCTGCGTGGACACCTGCTCTTCTTCTGGAAGAACCGCGGGCCGAAGCAGGCGGAGCGGGCCCGACGACTGCTGCTGGTCGCGCTCAAGCTGCGCGGGAGGCTCTTTCGCGGCGAGCGCGGTCGCGCATATCGCGAGGCGGCGCAGTGGCTCGCCTCCGGTGACGCGGCCGAGTTGCTCGGACGATGACGATGGTTGAGCTCTACCTCCGCCTGCTGTTCGGGACAGCGGCGGTCCTCGCTCCGGGATGGCTCCTGGCTCGCGCGCTGGGAATCCGTGGTGCGGCTGCGGCGCTGGCGTGGTCGGTCGTGCTCGTCTTCGTCGTGCTCGGGGCGACCTTCCTGCTCGGAGCTTCCTCCACGACGACGCTTGCGCTCTTCGTCATCGCAGCGCTGGCCGCCGGTGCGGCGTACTTCGCCCGGGGACGGGAGAAGCACGTGAGCGCTCTCGTGTCGGCGCCGGGGCGCTGGTTCGCGCTCGCGGCGGGTGTCGTTCTCGGGCTCCTGCTCTGGCGGGTGGCCGGAGAGGTTCAGGGAGACGGGCTCTTCCATCTCGCCCGCGTTCGCAAGCTCCTCGCCTTCGACGAGCTCTCGCTCGAAGGCGTCGGGGAATTCGCGGACGGAAGCCTGCATCCCGGGTACGCGTTTCCCTTGTGGCACGGCTTCCTCGCGCTCGTCGCGAAGCTGGCGGGCACCGATCCGGAACAGGTCGTGCTGCACCTCCCGACGATCCTGGCGCCCCTCGCCGTCGTCTTGGCGTACGAGGCCGGCTGGGCGCTCTTCCGGAGGACGTGGGCGGCAGGTGCCGTGGCGGGGGCGCAGGTCGCCCTCGTCTGCTTCGCTCCCGGCTCGGGAGGTGCATACACGGTGCTCGCGCTGCCCGAGACGGCGGCGCGACAGCTGCTCGTCCCCGCGGCGCTCGTGCTCGCGCTCGAGGTCATGCGCGCTCCCTCGCGAGCGTTGTTGGCAACGGTGGCCGCCGCCGGGTTCGTGCTCGCGGTGGTCCATCCGACGTACGCGATCTTCCTCTGGATTCCCTTCGCCGGCTTCCTCGTCGTCCGCGCGCTCTGGGCGAGACGGGATTTCCGAGTCGGTGCAGCTGCACTTGGCGGGCTCGTCATTCCCGCCTCGCTGTTCATGCTGTGGCTCATCCCGGTGATCGGGGACACGGCGTCGGTATCGCCGGATCGCGACGAGCTTCGGCGCGCGTTCGGGCAGTACGCCGGATATCTCGACGTGGGATCGCCGACGAGCTACAGCCTGGTGCCCGAGGTATTCGTCCGCAGCGGACCGATCGCGATCGTGGCCGTGCTCCTCTTTCCACTCGGCGCGTTCGCGGCGCAGCGACGGTGGGCCGCATTCGTCGTCGGAGGCTCGCTCGCAGTGCTCACGGTGCTGCTCGTGCCGCTTCTCTTCACGTCGCTCTCGGAGCTCGTCTCGATCTCCCAGGCTCGCCGGGCTGCCGGATTCCTGCCCTTCGCCTTCGCCTTCGCGGGCGGGCTCGGCGTCCTCTCTCGAATCAACGGGCCGTACCTTCCCGCACTTGCGCTCGTCGCCGGGACCGTTCTCCAGCTCGTGTACCCGGGCGACTTCGACTACGTGCTCGACGAGGCCGGCCCAGCCTGGGTCGTGTGGCTGGCCGTCGCGGGCGGGGCGGCAGCGATCGTCGTGGGAACGGCGAGGAAGGGGCCTGCCCTCGAGGCGCCCGCGGAGTTTGCGGCAGCGCTCTTCCTGTTGCCGGTGGTCGCCGTGGGCCTCGTGCGCTGGACGCCGCCCGACGCGCCGCCCGGGAACGCGCTCTCGCCCGGTCTCGTGGAGACGCTTCGCACAGTTGTGCCCGAGGGGTCCGTCGTCTACTCGGACCAGGAGACGAGCTATCGGCTCGCGGCGTTCGTACCCGTCTACATCGCGGTCGCCCCGCCCGGCCATGTCGCGGACAGCGACGAGAACCGCCCGTACGTACGTGCGCGCGACGGGCGAGCCTTCCTCGCGACCGGCGACCTCTCGATTCCGAGGCGCTACGGCGCGGAGTACCTCGTCGTCGACCGGGCTCGGCTGCGCCGCAGCTTCCGCCTCCAGGAGCTCTACCGCGACCAGCGGTTCGCGCTCTACCGGCTGCCGCCTGCCTGATCGCTCCCCCAGCCGCCGCCGCCCGCTCCTGCGCAAGATCGGAATCGGCTAGCGCCGACTCCGATCGCGCGAGATCCGCGAAGCGCCATGCAGGCGCCGCCTCCCGGTTCCAGATCAACGATCGTTACCGCCCCAGCCGCCACCACCGGGGGTCTCGATGCGAAGGAGGTCTCCCGGCTCGAGCTCGCGGGTGACGAATCCGTGCAGCTCCTCTCCGTTCAGGAGGTTCAGGCCGGGACGTCCGTCGGCGCCACCGTTTGCTCCGCGCGGAGCGAGCCGCCGCCGCTGGCTGAGCAGCGAGAGCCGGCAGCGCTCGAGCACTCGAAGCTCACGCACGACCCCGTCGCCACCCCGAAACCGGCCCCCTCCTCCGGAGTCGAGCCGAAGCGCGTAGCGCTCGACGCGGAGCGGGTAGGCGAGCTCGAGCGCCTCGGCCGGCGTCGAGAGCGTGTTCGACATCGCGACGTGGACCGCGGAGGGCCCGTCCGCGTCCGGGCACGCACCCTGTCCGCCGGCGATCGTCTCGTAGTAGGTGAAGCGCTCGTTGCCGAACACCACGTTGTTCATCGTCCCCTGGCCCTGCGCCGGGACGGGCAGCGCGTGGCCGAGTGCGGCGAAGACGACGTCCACGATCCGGCTCGACGTCTCCGTGTTGCCCGCCACGACGGCGGCGGGCGGGCTTGCGTTGACCAGGCAGCCTGCGGGTGCCCGAACGGTCACCGGAGCGAAGGCGCCACCCGATGCGGGCAGGTCCGGCGCTGCCAGACAGCGGATGACGTAGAAGCACGCCGAGCGGGTGACCGAGAGCGGGCAGTTGAGATTCCCCGCGTGCTGCTCGGCTGTTCCTGCGAAGTCGATGTCGATCTCGTTCCCCACCACGGTTACGGTCGCGCGGATCTCGAGCAGCTCGTCGAGCCCTTCGAGCCAGTCCGATGCTTCGTAGCGGCCGTCCGGCAGCTCAAGGATTGCATCGCGCACGACGCGCTCCGAGTACGCGAGGAGCTCGTCCATCGCCGCCGCGACGTGGTCTCGCCCCCGTCGCGCACAGAGCTCCTCGAGCCGCGTCTCGGCGAGGAGGTGCGCCGCGAGCTGCGCTCGCAGGTCTCCGCGCCGCTCGTCCGGGTTGCGCATCTGGCCGACCAGCCGCTCGAGCGTGGCATCGTCGAGACGCGTCGGGGGAATCACGACGCCCTCGTCGGCGAGTGTCGTGGAGTGTGCGGGCAGGCTTCCCGGCGTCGAGCCGCCGACATCCGCGTGGTGGGCGCGGCTGACTGCGTACCCGAGACCTGTTCTCGTGACGATCGTGAGGTCCGGAAGGTGCGTGCCTCCCGTGTACGGGTCGTTGAGGATCCACGCCTCCCCTCGCTCGGGATCGTGCTCACGCACTGCCGCGACCGCCTCCGGCATCGCGCCCAGGTGGACCGGGATGTGCTCTGCCTGCGTGACCATGCGGCCGTCGGCGTCGAAGATGGCGGTCGAGCAGTCCCGACGCTCCTTGATGTTCGCGGAGAAGGCCGAGCGCACGAGCACCGCTCCCATCTCCTCGGCGATCGCCCGTAGCGCGCTCCCGATGACCTGCAGCTCCACTGGAATCATGGGGTCCTCCGGAGCACGAGCGTTCCATGCGAGTCCGTCTCGCCGGCCCAACCGGCCGGCACCCAGGCGGTCGCCCCCGCGAGCTCGAGTACCTGCGGGCCAATCGCACTGACCTGCGGGCCTGAGACGTCCACGCGAGGCGCCCGCCGGATCTCCGCGGTCCGCACCGCGACGAGCTCGAGAGGGCGAGCCGCATCCGCGTACCCGTAGCGCCCGGCGTGCGCCGTGTGAAATCGCTCTGCCAGATCCGGGCCCAGCGAGATGGTCAGCTCGAACGACTGGCCCACGTAGCGGAGATCCGCCTCTCCCTCGTCTGGAAGCACGCCGGCGTCGGCGAGCGGCATGACGTAGGAGACGACGGTGTCGCGACGCTCGTCCGCCGCGACCAACCCGAGCGCGGAGAGAACTCCTGCCGCCGCGGGCACGAGCACGGTCGTCATGTCGAGCTCCTCCGCGAGGGCGCACGCATGCAGCGGCCCGGCGCCTCCGAACGCGACGAGCGCGAAGTCGCGCGGATCGAGCCCCTGCTCGACGGAGACGACGCGGAGCGCCCTCGTCATCTCGGCGTTCACGACCTGGATGACGCCGGCCGGATCGAGGTCGCCGAGAGCGCGTGTCGCCGCCGCTTCGTCGAGGGCGACTCCACCCGCAAGCCGCGGCGGGAGCCGGCCGAGAAGCAGGTTGGCATCCGTAACCGTCGGATGCTCCCCGCCTCGGCCGTAGCACGCGGGGCCTGGGTCGGCGCCGGCGCTCTCTGGTCCGACGCGGAGCGCACCGCCTGTGTCCTCCCAGACGATCGAGCCTCCGCCCGCGCCGACTGTGTGAACGGCGAGCGTGGGGAGGCGCACGGGGAAGCCGCCGACCACGCGCGCGTGCTCTCGCTGCGCATCACCCGCGACGATCGCGCAGACGTCCGTCGAGGTGCCGCCCATGTCGAATGCGAGCGCGTTCTCGTATCCCGCGAGTGCTGCCACTTGCGCGGCGCCGACGACGCCCGCAGCCGGCCCGGAGAGGAGCGCGAACGCGGCGTGTCCGGCGGCCTCTTCGAGCGTGGCCAAGCCGCCCGACGAGCGCATCACGAGCGGCTGCGGCATGCCCTTTCCTCGGCAAGCCTCGGAAAGTGCCAGGAGATACCGGCCCAGCATAGGACTGAGGTACGCGTCGACCACGGTCGTCGACGCGCGCTCGTACTCGCGGAACTCGGGCGCGACCTCGTGCGACGCGACCACGTGCGCTCCGGGATGCCGTCGGCGCAGCTCCGCGACGACGGCCCGCTCGTGCTCGGGGTGGCGGAACGAGAAGAGGAGGCAGACCGCGATCGACTCGGCGTCGAGCGGCGGCAGGGAGCTCGGGTCGAGCGCCTCGAGCTCGGCGTCCGGTGCCATACGCCCTGTAACTCCCACGCTTCGCTCGAGCGGCACGAGCGGGGGCGGGTGCTCGGCACACGGCCGGTAGAGGTGTGCCCGGTCCTGCCTTCGGAGATGGAGGAGATGCTCGAAGCCCGCCGTCGTGACGAACGCCGTCCGAGCACCCCGTCGCTCGAGAAGGGCGTTCGTGGCGATCGTCGTCCCGTGGGTGAAGCGGTCGACGTCGTCCGCGCCGACCTCTCGGGCGGCCGCGAGCACGGACTCCTCTTGGCTGCGCGTCGTCGGCACCTTCGCCGTCGAGACCTTCCCGTCCGCGACCAGGACGGCGTCCGTGAACGTCCCGCCGACGTCGATTCCGAGCGCTCGCACAGGTGCATTCTCTCCGCCCGGGTCTCGACGACGTAGCGCAGGAT
>JACCWU010000328.1 GCA_013697465.1 Actinomycetota bacterium
CTCCTCGGTTGAGCGACGGGAGCGCGCGTAGACGATCGCGGAGCCCGGGCCGAGCCCACTCAACCGGTCCACGAGGATCGTGAGCCGGTCCTCGGCGTTCCTGACCTCCTCGACGTCATAGCGGAGATTCGGGCGGACGACGCTCGTGTGGACGACGTCGGGACTGCGCCCGAGCGCCTCGCTGATCGCCCGTGCGGTCTCCGGTGTCGCCGTGGCGGTCATTCCGAGGAGCGTGGGATCGCCGAGCTCCGCCAGCCCCTGACGGATGAAGAGGTAGTCCGGGCGGAAGTCGTGCCCCCACATGCTCACGCAGTGCACCTCGTCCACGACGACGAGTCCGATCCCGATGGCGCGCAGTGTCTTCACGAAGCCCGCCTGCCGAAGCCTCTCCGGCGCCGCGTATACGAGCCGCTTCCTCCCCGCCGCGACCTCGGCGAGCCGGGCAGCGGTCTCCTCCGGCGGAAGCGACGAGTTCACGAACGTCGCGGTCGGCGCCACCGCCGGGGGCAGCTTGTCGACCTGGTCCTTCATGAGCGCGATCAGCGGCGACAGGACGAGGGTCGGCTCGGGGCGCAGCATCGCCGCGAGCTGGTACGTGAGCGACTTGCCGGAACCCGTCGGCATCAGTGCGAGCGTGTCGCGACCTTCGACTGCAGCGCGAACGACCTCTTCCTGACCGGGACGAAACGCGTCGAAGCCAAAGAGCTCGCGGAGGGGGAGCGTCAGATCGGTCAGGCGGGCGAGTATAGGGAGGCCGCCGTACGCCGCCGGAACTCGTTGCTGAGTTCTTAGCTCGAGCGGTCGGAGCGAGCGGGCTTGCGGCGAGCGTGGGGGTGGGCGCCGAAGTAGACCTCGCGCCGCCGGCGGTCGGAGACGTGCGTGTACCGCTCCGTCGTCCCGAGGTCGGCATGCCCGAGCATCTCCTGGACGCTTCGAAGATCCGCTCCACCCTCGATGAGATGGGTGGCGAACGAGTGGCGCAGGAGGTGCGGGTGAACGCGTCCGGGCTCGAGGCCTGCCTTGACTGCGAGCTTTCTGAGGATGAGGAATGCACCGGCACGCGTGAGCGGCCCTCCGCGCGCGTTCAGGAAGAGCTCCGGCCTGTAGCGCCGGTCGAGGTGCGGACGGCCGAGCGCGAGATAGCGGCGCACCGCCTCTGCGGCCGGGCGACCGAGCGGCACGAGTCGCTCCTTCCCGCCCTTCCCGAAGACTCGGACGATGCGCTCCTCGAGCTCGACGGCACCCTTCTCTAGACCGACCGTCTCCGAGACGCGGAGGCCCGCGCCGTAGAGCAGCTCGACGAGGGCGCGGTCGCGCAGGGCCCGGGGACTCGAGCCCGTCGCGGCGTCGATGAGGCGCTCGGTCTCCGCGGGAGAGAGCACGCGCGGCAGCTTCTGCGCTCGACGCGGAAGGACGAGCGCCGCAGCAGGGTTGTCCTCGCGCGCTCCGATCATCCCGAGGTGACGGAAGTAGCTACGGACGGCCGCGGCTCTGCGGGCGATCGTCGAGGAGGCGAGGCCGGCGGCTCGCATCTCGGCGATCCAGCGCTCCAGATCCTCGACGGTCGCAGCTCCGACCTCGCCGCCGCGGAAGATCGCGAGTGCCGAGAGATCGCGTTTGTAGGCGTCCACCGTGCGGGGCGAGCGTCGTGCGGCCAGAAAGAGCAGGAAGCGCTCGACGTCGGGATCGGGAGCGGCCACGGGCCGGTCCGATTCGGCGTGACACCGTACCCTCCTCTATGAGCGAGGGTGCGAGCGGTCGTACACGCTGCGAAGGCGGCGTGCGTCGACGTGGCTGTAGATCTGCGTCGTCGAGAGCGACGAATGGCCGAGGAGCTCCTGGATCGTCCGCAGATCGGCTCCCCCCTCGAGCAGGTGGGTCGCGAACGAATGTCGGAGGCGGTGCGGGTTCCTGACGAGGCGCCGCAAGGTGCTCGTGTCGAGCCGCCGTCCGCGCGCGGAGACGAAGAGGGCGTCAACGGCTCCGCGCGCGAGCTTCGGCCGCCCGTCGCGCAGGTAGTGAGCGACCCCTTGCGCCGCCTCCTCGCCGAGAGGGACGACGCGGTCCTTGCCGCCCTTGCCGTGCACGTGCACCGTCTCGCGTTCGAAGTCGACGTCCCCGAGGTCGAGCCCGACGGCCTCGGCCGTCCGAAGGCCGCACGAGTAGAGGAGCTCGAGGAGCGCACGGTTGCGGAGCGCGAGGGGAGCGTCGCCCTCCACCAGCTCGAGCAGCGACGCGATCTCCGTCTCCTTCGGCGCTTCGGGGAGACGCTTCGACCTGCGCGGTGCGAGCGCGGCGTCGGGAACACGAGCGGGACCGAACGTGAAACGGAGGCAGGCGCGGATGGCGGCGAGACGCCTCGCGATCGAAGCCGGCGCAAGCCGGCGCGGTCCGCGCCCGAGCTCTCCGACGTACTCCGCCAGGACTCGCGTGTCGACGTCGTCCAGGTCGAGACCGACGCGCTCGAGCCAGGCGGCCAACGAGCGAAGGTCCGAGCCGTAGCTGCGGCGCGTCGCGGGGGAGAGGCCGCCGTGCTCGAGGAACCGGTCGATCGCCGCATCGGTGCTCACAGGGGTGCTAATTCGCGCTTCGCTCCGGCTCGCCTTCGCTCAGCGTGTCCCTCGCGGACACTTGTCAAACGCGACAGATCGGCGTACCCTGAGCGTATGACAGTTCAGATCCCAGTGCGCATCCCAGAACGGGATGCGGAGCTGCTCGACGAGGCGGTTGCCCGCGGGCGCTTCGCCAGCCGGAGCGAGGCGCTGCGCGAGGGCCTCGCGCTCCTGCTTCGCGAGGAGCGCGAGCGCGAGATCGAGGAGGCGTACCGGCGTGGCTACGAGAAGGTCCCGCAGGAGGACTGGATCGGCGAGGCGGGCTTGGCTCTGTTCGCCGCGTGGGTCGAAGCGGAGGAGCAAGGCAAGGAGCCTCTCTGAACCGAGGCGATATCTACGATGTGACGATCCCGGGCGGTCGTCACCCTGCCGTGATCGTCACCCGTGACCTCGCCATCCCGGTTCTGCGCAACGTCACCGTTGCCGGGATCACGAGCACCATCCGCGGCGTCCTGACCGAAGTGCCGGTGGGTCAAGGTGAGGGGCTCACGACCGAGAGTGTCGTCAACTGCGACAACCTGTTCACGCTCCCCAAGGCGGAACTCGGCCGATACCGAGGATCGCTCGGTCCTGAAGCTACGCGTCAGCTCGACGACGCGCTCCGCATCGCCCTCGGCCTCGACTGACCGCCGACAGGCACGCTTAGAGGGTGCCCGGCCGCCGCCTCGACCGCTTCGTCGCCGACGATCCTCCCGAGCGTCCGGCCGACCCTGCCGTGAGACGCGCGAACTTCCGGCGCATCGTGCGCCTGTTCGGCCCGTACCGGCGCAGGCTCGCCGCAGTCTCAGCGCTCATCGTCTTCTCGGCGGGGATCGGCGTCATCTCGCCGTTCCTGCTGCGCGAGGTTCTCGACGAGGCGATCCCACAGGAGAACGTCGGGCTGCTGTCCGCGCTCGTCGCGGGCATGGTCGCAATCCCGATCGTGACCGGCGTGCTCGGCGTCTGGCAGACGCTGCTGTCGAACCAGGTCGGCCAGAGCGTGATGCACGACCTGCGCACGCAGGTCTACCGGCACCTTCAGCGCCTCTCCCTGGCGTTCTTCACCCGGACGCGCACGGGCGAGGTGCAGAGCCGGATCGCGAACGACATCGGCGGCATCGAGAACGTCGTCACGTCCACCGCCACCTCCGTCCTCGCCAACGTCACGACGGTTCTCGCCACCGTCGCCGCCATGCTGCTGCTCGACTGGCGCCTTGCAGCCTTCGCGCTCGCGCTGCTGCCGCTCTTCGTGTGGTTGACGAAACGCGTCGGCGAGCAGCGCAAGAAGGTGACGGCCGAGCGCCAGGCCTCGCTCGCGGATGTCTCCTCGATCGTGCAGGAGTCGCTCTCGGTCTCGGGGATCCTGCTCGGGAAGACAATGGGACGCACCGACGATCTCGCCGAGCGCTTCCAGACCGAGTCGGCGCGCCTTGCGGCGCTCGAGGTCCGCAGCCGGATGACCGGGCGCTGGGTGATGGCCGCGATCCAGACGACCTTCGCCGTGATGCCGGCGCTCGTCTACTGGTTCGCGGGGTTCACGATCGCCCAGGGCTCGACGACGATCACGATCGGGACGCTCGTCGCGTTCACCACGCTGCAGGCGAGGCTCTTCTTCCCCATCGGCAGCCTGCTCGGCGTCCAGCTCGAGGTGCAGAGCTCGCTGGCGCTCTTCGACCGCATCTTCGAGTACCTCGACCACCGCGTGGAGATCGTCGAAGGCGCTCGAGTCCTCGAGCGCCCCCGCGGCGAGGTTCGGCTCGACGGCGTCTGGTTCCGCTACGACGACGCGGCCTGGACGCTCCAGGACGTGTCGTTCGCGGTGCCGCCGGGGACGAAGACCGCACTCGTCGGCGAGACCGGCTCGGGCAAGACCACCTGCGCCTACCTCGTCGCACGTCTGTACGACGCGACGAAGGGCACGGTCTCGATCGACGGGACCGACGTGCGCGAGCTCACGTTCGAGTCGCTCGCGGCGACGGTCGGCGTCGTCTCGCAGGAGACGTACCTCTTCCACTCGACGGTTCGCGAGAACCTCCGCTTTGCGCAGCCCGACGCGACCGACGAGGAGATCGAGGACGCCGCTCGCGCCGCCCAGATCCACGAGCTGATCGCGACGCTGCCCGAGGGCTACGACACCGTCGTCGGGGAGCGCGGGTACCGCTTCTCGGGCGGCGAGAAGCAGCGAATCGCGATCGCGCGCACGATCCTCCGCAACCCGCCGGTGCTCGTCCTCGACGAGGCCACCTCGTCGCTCGACACGCAGACCGAGCGGCTCGTGCAGGAGGCCCTCGAGCGCCTGTCCGAGGGGCGGACGACGATCGCGATCGCCCACCGGCTCTCGACGGTCCGCGACGCGGACCAGATCGTCGTTCTCGATCGCGGCCGCGTCGTCGAGATCGGGACGTACAGGGAGCTCCTCGCGAGTGGCGGTCGCTTCGCGGAGCTTGCCTCCCGCGACGACGGGCTCGTGCCGCCCGTGCCCGTCGCAGGACTACCATAAGCCGGTCGATGGCAGCTACGCACACGATCTCCCGGTGATCGCGACCGTTCCGGGCCGTACCGGGCTCGCCGCGCACGGGATCGAGTCGCGCGGCGACATCCATTGGCGGCCGAGCACCTCGCAGCTCTACACGCACGCGGTCGCCGCCGGCGACGGGCAGATCGCAGAGGGCGGACCGCTCGTCGTGGATACAGGCGCGCACACCGGGCGCTCTCCCAAAGACAAGTTCATCGTGCGCGAGCCGGGCTCTGAGGACAGGATCTGGTGGAGCGACGTCAACGCCTCGATAACGCCGGCGCACTTCGAGCGCCTGCGTGAGAGGGTCGCCGCTCACCTGGGCGAGGGAGACGTCTACGTCGTCGACGCGTTCGCCGGGGCCGATCCTGCGCATCGGATCGCCGTGCGGATCGTCAGTGGG
>JACCWU010000331.1 GCA_013697465.1 Actinomycetota bacterium
ACATTGGGCGTTTCGGATCTCGCTCGCGCGCGACGGTTCTACAAGGCGCTCGGCTGGGCCACGAATGCCGCGCCCGACGACGGCGTCGTCTTCTTCCAGGCCGGCGGGATGGTGCTCGCACTCTGGAGTCGCGTGAGCCTCGCCGAGGACAGTGCCGTTTCCGACTCGGGCGGGTGGGGAGGCGTCACGGTGGCGCACAACGTCCGTTCACCGGATGAGGTCGACGCGGTTCTCGCCGAGGCGGAGCGGGCGGGTGCCAGGATCGCGCGTCCCGGAGCGGAGACGTTCTGGGGCGGCTACTCGGGCGTCTTCGCCGATCCCGAGGGCCATCCGTGGGAGGTGGCGCACAATCCCGGCTGGACGATCGCCACCGACGGGTCCATTCGGCTCTAGCCCGCGAGCCTCCGCAACACGCCCACGAGCACCTCGGTCGCGAGCGCAATGTCTTCTTCGGACGACAGCTCTTCCGGGCAGTGGCTCACCCCGCCGTTCAGGCTGCGGACGAAGAGCATCCCGGACTTGACACCGGCCGCCGCGAGGATGCCCGCGTCGTGTCCGGCTCCAGAGCTGAGCTCGACCAACGGGAGACCGCGAGCCTCGATCTCCGCGCGCAGCGCGCTCTGCACCTCGCCGGCCATCGTGACCGGCTCGGTCCGATAGCCGGGCGCGAAGCCGACCGCCTGGACGAGCGCGTCGAGCCTCACGCGGTCGGGTGCACGCGCGTCCAGCGAGAGCCGGACCCTAGAAGGGATGACGTTTCCGGCGCCCGGCTCGACGTCGAGCTCCCCGACCGTCGCGACCGCTCCCGGTATCGCGCTCGCGGCGTCGCGGATGCGCAGGATCTCAGTGGCCGCCGCGACCAGCGCATCCCGGCGCCCGTCCATCGGAACGGTGCCGGCATGGCCCGCGGTTCCCTCGACAAGGAGCTCGCCGCGCGCCATCCCCGCGATCGACGTCACGACCCCGAGCGGCGCACCTGCGCGTTCGAGCACCGGGCCTTGCTCGACGTGAAGCTCGAGAAACACCGACGGAAGCACCCCGTCGTGCGCGACGAGCGCCCGGCTCCCGATGCACCCGACCTCCTCGCCGCGGAAGGCGACGACCGAACCGACACCGGCTCCCTCGACCGCCTCGATCCCGGCGACGACCCCGAGGGCGCCGTCGAACCGCCCACCCGCCGGAACCGTGTCCAGATGTGACCCTGTCCACACCGGCCCTGTCTTCAGCTCTGACCCCTGGACATGGCCGAAGAGGTTGCCGTCCGGTTCGACCTCGACCGCGAGCCCGGCCTCGCGCATCCACGCGGCGACGATCTCGAACGCCTCGTCCTCACCCGCCGAGCCGTGCGGCCGGTTCGCGCCTGGCCCACCCCCGATCGCGTACAGCTCTTCGAGCCGCTCCGAGATCCTCACACGAGCCGCTTCCGCATGTGCACCGATTCCTCGACGTACCCGAGCGAGCGGTACAAGGACCGTGCGACGTCGTTGCCGCCGAAGACGTTCAGCGTGACCTTCTCCGCGCCGAGCTCTCGCGCACGCTCCTCGAAAGCAAGCATCGCCTCGCGACCCAGCCCACGTCCACGGAATCGCTCGTCGAGCTCGATCTCGTACAGCCAAACGCCGCCCGGCCGCGTCGCGAAGAAGAGCCTTCCGAGCGCCTCTCCCCGGTCGTCCTCGAGCGCGAACAGGTGTTGACCCTCCTTCGGCCTCCCGTCGGGAAAGAGCGCCTCATGGTCGCGACCCGCCTTCTCCTCCGCCTCGGCGGAGGTCATGCCGGCGTGGCGTACGAGGTCGCCGACATAGAAGCGACGCGCGGTATCGAGCCACTCGGGTAGCTCGTCCTCGCGAAGCTCTCGAAGGCGGACGCGCATTGGGCGTGAGTATTACCGGCGTTCGGCGAGCGGCCGGAGTGACCACCAGCCGACGAGCGGGAAGAGCGCAGCGAACGCAAACGCCGCGCCCCAGCTCGACGCCGAGATCGTCGCCGCGAACAGCACCGGCGCAGCGACGCCGCTGACGGCCAGAACGGTCTGCTGAACTCCGATCGCCGCGCCTGTCCTGACGGCGCCCGAAAGCTCGGCCGCAGCGGTGAACGAGAGTCCGTTCCACGCCATCGTCAGCCCTCCCGCAAGCGTCAGGACGGGCACGAGGAGCCAAACCGGGCCGCCGGCAAGCAGAGCCGTGGCGAGCATCACGGCGACAATCGCGAGCCCCACCCGGCGAAGCGGCACGACGCGCTTGCCCATGAGATCGGACCAGCGCCCACCCCCGATCCGAAACGCAGCCGCCAGCACCTGGGAGCCCGCGAACACGAGCGCCGCCGACTGCTTCGTGAAATCGTGCTCGTCGACGAGGAAGAGCACTCCGAACCCGAGCACCGCAATCTGCGCGTACGCGTACAACCCGCTGCCGAGGGAGAGCCTCCAGAGCTTGCCGTCCACGATGGTTCGCGCAACCGACGCCACCTCGATGCCGTCCGTCGCCTCCCGACCTCGAAGCACGGCAGCGCCGACGAGCGCGCCGATCCCGCAGAGCGTGGCCAGGAAGAGAAACGCCGCCTCCGGACCCCCGGCTTCGGCAAGCGGCGGAAGTGCCAACGCACCGGCGAGGCCTCCGAGTGGGATCGCCGTCTGGCGAACACCGAGCGCAAGACCTCGCTCATCCGCTCCGAACCAGCGCATCACCGCGCGCCCGCTCGCCGAGTTGACGCTGGCGCCGGTCGCTCCGGCGAGCGCGAGAGCGATCACGAGCGCCTCGTAGCTCGGTGCGTACGCCGCGCCGGCGAGGCAGACCGCGGATCCGAGCAGGCCGGCCGTGAGAACCACGCGCTCGCCGAAACGGTCGGCAGCGAGCCCCCAGGGGAGGAGCGTCACGGCCGTCCCGATCCAACCTGCGGCGAGCAGCACCCCGATCTGCCCCAGCGAGAGCGCGTACGCCTCGCGTAGGTCCGGAACGATCACGGGCAGGCCGATGCAGAACGCGGCCGCACTCGCCGTAGCCCCAGTCCCCGCGGCGAGAATCGCCCACCGGTAGCGGCGCGGCTCGGTCAGGACTAGAGATCGCCCGCGAGGTACTTGAGGCCGGAGTCGACGAGGGGGTGACGACGCGCTTCCCGGACCCTAGGCGGCGGGCGAGCTCGAGCGCGACGACGAGGTTCGCACCGGTCGAGGGCCCGGACCACAACCCCTCCTCGCGCGCCGCTCGCCGGGCCATGGCGAATGCGTCCGCAGTCGAGACCGTTTTCCCCTCGTCGAAGTCGTCCTTCGCGAGCAACGGAGGCCAGAATCCGGGTCCGCCTCCTTCGATCCGGTGCGTTCCCGCGCTCCCTCCCGAGAGCACCGGCGACTCGGCGGGCTCGATTGCGACCCGCTGGACGTCCGGCAGGGTCGCTCGCAGGCGACGCCCCACACCTGTGAAGCAGCCGGCCGTCCCCACGTACGCGCAGAAGGCATCGATGCGTCCACCGAGCTGCTCCAGCAGCTCGGCGCCCATGCCGCCATAGCCGTCGATCATGTCGTGATTCCGGAACTGGTCGGTCGCGTAGCCGCCCGTCTCCGCGACGATCTCCTGCGAGCGCTCGATCATCCTCGGTAGGAGCGCGGGCGTGATGCCCTCGGGGCTCGAGAGCACCTCGAGCTGGGCGCCGAAGGCCTCGATCGTCGCCAGCTTCTCGGCGGCAAAGGCATCCGAGGAGACGATTCGGAGCGGGTAGCCCTTCAGCGCGCAGACCAGCGCGAGAGACGAGCCCGTGCTCCCGCCCGTGTACTCGACGACGGTCTGTCCCGGTGCCAGGCGCCCGGCGCGCTCGGCGCCCTCGATCATCGCGAGCGCCATCCGGTCCTTGTACGAGCCGGTCGGATTCGCCGACTCGAGCTTCACCCACACCTCGGCCATTCCCCGCTCGACCAGCCGCTCGACCCTGACGACCGGCGTTCGGCCGATCGCGCCGAGCATGCCGGGACGCACTACAGACCGAAGGGGTTGATCGGTCGCGCGCCGGTCGAGACGACCACGCTCTTCGTCTCGAGGTAGAGCTCGAGCGTCTCGAGCCCGAGCTCCCGTCCGAAGCCGGACTGCTTGTAGCCGCCGAAGGGGATCCCGGGGAACGCCGTGTACGGCATGTTGATGCCGACCGTCCCGGCTTTGATTCGTGCTGCGATGCGGTGGCCACGCGCCGGGTCGCCCGTCCAGACCGTCGCCATGAGCCCGTAGCGGACGTCGTTCGCGAGCCGGATCGCGTCCTTCTCGTCCTCGAAGGGGGTAACGGTCACGACCGGCCCGAAGACCTCCTCCTGCGCGATCTCGAGGTCGTTCGTGGCAGCGACGACCGTGGGCGGATAGAAGGCACCGGCGCCATCGGGTACCGAGCCGCCCGCCACGATCTCCGCTCCCTCTGCCGCTCCGCGCTTGACGAAGCCGTGCACGCGCTCGCGATGACCCGTCGAGATGAGCGAGCCCATCTGGGTCTCCGGGTCCAGCGGATCTCCGACGCGAATCGCACCTGCAAAGTCGCCGAGCTTCGAGACCACCTCGTCGTAGAGCGACTTCTCGACGAGCAGGCGTGAACGCGCCTCGCAGCTCTGGCCGGCCGCGTAGTAGATCGCCCAGGCCGAGCTCGGGATCGCGCTCGCGAGATCCGCATCGGCGAAGACGAGGTTCGGACTCTTTCCGCCGAGCTCGAGCGTCAGGCGCTTCACGGGATCCGAGGCGAGCCGCATGATCTCGCCTCCGGTCTTCGTCGAGCCGGTGAATGCGACCTTGTCGATGCCGGGATGACGGACGAGATACGCCCCCGCCGTCGGCCCGTCGCCGGGAACCACGTTGATCGCCCCCGCCGGGAAGCCTGCCTCGGTCGCGAGCTCGGCCAGGCGGATGGCGGTCAGCGGCGTCTGCGGATCGGGCTTGAGGACGATCGAGCAGCCCGCCGCGAGCGCGGGTGCGAGCTTCCAGGTCGTCATCATCAGCGGGTAGTTCCAGGGGACGATCTGCCCGGCGACGCCGACCGGCTCCTTCAGCGAGTAGTAGAGGAGGGAGC
>JACCWU010000342.1 GCA_013697465.1 Actinomycetota bacterium
CCCACAACCCATCCGGCACATCCCACGGCCTCGTCGTAGCCATCGGCATCCCCTTCAGGTTGAAGACAGATACCGACGCGGTTCACCGCGAACAGCCATCACCCTTCATTTTGATTCGAGTTCTAAGGCGCAAGACCCGAATCGGCTAGCGCTCGATTCGGGTCGCGCGAAATCCCTAAAGGCGGATGCTTCGCGTCCGCTGGGTCTGTGTGTGTCCGTCAACGGTAGGTTCCTCGCGTGGCGCGGCTGCCCCAGACCCTGATCGTGCTCGCGCTGCTCGGCGCTACCGCTGCAGCGTTCGCCGTGACCGAGCGCCTGAAGCTCGAGAAGAGCCCGGTCACAGGCACGCGGGTCGACAAGATCTTCTCACCGGTTTGCGAGTGCGCGCGTGAGGTTGCGGTCATCTCGGTTCGGCTCCGCGACCCCCAGATCGTGACGGTCGATGTGCTCGACTCCCGGCGGCGTCCCGTGCGCACGCTCGTCCAGAATCGCCGTGAGCAGCGCGGGAGGGTCTCGTACGCGTGGGACGGACGGGACGAGGCTGGTCGAGTCGTGCCGGAAGGCGTGTACAGGCCCCGCATCCGGCTGCGGGAGCACGGGCGCACCATCGTTCTCCCGAATCCGATCAGGGTCGATACCACCGCGCCGACGATTGCGCTCGAGCGCGTGGCTCCGCGGTTGTTCTCACCAGACGGCGACGAGGAGGTCGACCGCGTCACCGCCTCGTGGGAGACCGACGAGCCGGCTCGCGCGATGATGCTGGTGAACGGGAGGCGGCGCGTCCTCTCGAAGTTCCGTGCGACCAAGGGCCGCCTTGTCTGGTTCGGGCTCGTCGACGGGCGCTCGGTGCCGCCCGGCACCTACGAGATCCGCTTGCGCGCCTTCGATCGCGCAGGCAACCGCTCGGCGAGGACGCGGGCGGTGACAGTCCGCGTGCGCTACATCGAGCTCGCGCGAACCGAGATCGAGGCGGTTGTCAGCCGCCGCTTCTCGGTGCGCGTGTCGACCGACGCGCGGATCTATGGCTGGCTCTTCGACGGACGCAGAGGCGCTGCGCGAAAGAAGGTGCTGGTACTCCGAGCGCCAGCGACGCCGGGAACCTACGTCCTCTACGTCATCGGCAGGCGCGGCGCCGATCGCGCAGAGGTCGTTGTCCGCGAGCCCGAGCAGCCGTGAGCTCCGCTCCGCTCTTCGTCCTGGGGGTGCGCCGGTCTGGAACGACGCTGCTGCGCCTGATCCTCGACCGCTCGTCGGGGATCGCGATCCCCGACGAGTCGCACTTCGTCCCGCAGCTCGCGCACCGACATCGCGCACCCGTCGACCGTGACCGGTTCCTCGAGGATCTCCGGCGGCTGCCCACCCTTCCTCGGTGGGATCTGTCGCCGGAGGAGGTCGCGCCGCTCGTGCGCTCGGGAACGACCACGGGCGCGGTGATCGGCGCGATCTTCGCCGCCTATGCCGCGAAGCACGGGAAGCTGCGGTGGGGGGACAAGACGCCCGCGTACATGCGGCATCTGCCACTGCTGGAGCGGCTGTTTCCCGATGCGATCTTCATCCATCTGATCCGCGACGGGCGCGATGTCGCTCTCTCGCTGCTCGCCCTCGGGGAAGGTGTCGTGGGACGCACGGGCGCCAATCCCGAGAGCGCCCCCGGGGCCGCTCTCCAGTGGGTGACCGAGATCCGCGACGCGCGTGCTCTCGGGCGCCGCGCGGGCTCGTCGCGCTATCTCGAGGTCCGCTACGAGGAGCTCGTCGCCGAGCCCTCCGCGGTCGTGGAGTCCGTGTGCACATTTGCCGGCCTTGCGTTCGATCCCGCGATGCTCGAGCCGAGCGAGGCGGAGATCGCGAAGCGACCGCACCATCGCCGGCTCGTCGAGCCGCCGAGCAAGCGCCGCGACTGGTCGACCGAGATGAGCGCGGCCGACGTGCAGTCGTTTGAGGCGATCGCAGGCCCGCTCCTCGCCGAGCTCGGCTACGAGCTCTCGGAGCCGGCGGCGGCGCGCGAGAACCGACGAGCGAAGGTCTCGCTCGCCTGGTACCGCGCCCGCATCGACGCGTGGAAGGGCGCCGCCTATGCGACGCAACGCTCGCCGCTCTGGCGCCGCCGCCACCCGCGGCTTTTCGGGTGAGGGTGGCGAACTTCGTCGATAGCTGGCTCAGGGGCGCGGGCCGTTGCGGCCCGCATATGCGATGAGCCGCCCGTTGAGCGCGAAGTAGTACGTCTTCTCCGTCGCGATGACGGGTGAGTACCGCCCGAGGGGCAGTCGCCAGACCACGTCTCCGTCGGTCGCTCGCAAGGCGTAGGTCTTTCCGCTCAGGGTCGCGAAGAACACGAGGTTGCCGACGACAACCGGCGCGCCCAGGATCTTCCCGCCGACCCACGTGCTCCAGATCTCATCCCCGCTCTCCGCCCGGAACGCCCGCAGCCGGCCGTCGAATCCGCCCACGAAGACGCGCCCGTTGGCGACAGCCGGGGTCGTGTAGCCGAGGCCGCCGACGCGTTCGGTCCAGGCGGTGCTGCCGTTCCGGGCATCGAGGGCGACCACTCGTCCGGAGCGAGACACCGTGTACAGGCGCTCCCCGTCGGTGGACGGACTTGCGTAGAAGCTCTCGCGTCGGAATGCGTCTCTACTGACGTACCTGATCCACAGTCGGCGGCCCGTCAGGCGGTCGAGGCAGAGCACCGAGCCTGCGTACGTCGAGATGCAGACGCGCCTTCCGTAGATCGAGGGGCTCGCGTTGATACGCCCGCCGGTGTTGTAAGCCCAGCGCACCTTGCCGGTCCTCGAGCTCACGGCGAAGAGCCGGCCGTCGGTCGACCCGAAGTACGCGATTCCGTCGACGACGACGGGAGACGACTCGACCTTGCCGGTCGTCTCGAGCTGCCAGAGGACCTGCCCGCGCTCGCGATCGAGCGCGGTAACCGTTCCGTCCTGGGAGCTGACGATCAGGCGCGGTCCGTCGATCGCGGGGGTCGAGGGCTTCGTGCCCCCGATTGTCTTCCTCCAGCGCACCTTGCCCGTCTCCGCGTCGATCGCATATGTCGTCCCGCGGAAGCTGTTGACGTAGAGCGTTCCGTCGCAGTAGCTCGGCGGATACTCCATGTACCCGTTGAGCACCCGTGTCCAGCGGTACTTACGGACCGGCGGGCCGAGCTTGATCTCCTCGCGCGAGAGCGAGCGCTGCGGATCGCCTCCGAAGTTGCGCCAGCAGAGCTTGTCGTTCACGTTCTCCGGCTTCGGGGGTTTCGGCTTCGGCACGGGTCTCGGCGGCTTCACCGTCGTGACCGTCACGTCCGAGAGATCGGTGTCGAGCGCGTCTTTCGGAGTGCCACGGGTCGACAGCCAGAAGGCGGCCGTCAGTCCGGCGAGGACGACCAAGACCACGGCCACGCCGATGAGAATCCACTTGAGAAGCCTTGGCATGGGGAGGCGGCCGGCGCCCCGGCCGACGTCAGTGTGCCAGTAGCTTCGGAGTCTCCGGCGCCGCCTCGTGCCCCGGAGCCGCTCCCGGCGCGGCTCGAGCTGCGAGCACCGCTGCCGCGATTCCGAGAACGCCCCAGGTCAGCGGGTCCTCGAAGAACCCTGCGTAGAGGAGGGAATGCACGACGAGAACGAGGAGCACTGCGGCGAGGCTCATCCCGAGCAGTCGGTCACGACGCGTCACGCGCAGCAGAGCCCACGCAGCTGCCACGAGCGTCCAGCCATAGAGGGCGAAGCCCACGACTCCGAGCTCGGCGAGGACGGTCAGCGGCGTCGTGTGCGAGGCACTTCGCCGCGCGCTCTTGCGGCTGTTCGCGTCTGCGCTTGCGCGTGGCTGGGCTCCGATCCCGACTCCCACGATCGGATTCATCTGGAACGCGTCGAGGGTGATGGAGACAAGGCGTGAGCGACCGCTCGTCACCTCCTTTGCAGACTCGCCGTCGATCGCCTGCGCCGCGAAGCCGGCGGCCGCCAGGGTCGCGGCGGCAGCGCACGCCGCGAGAACGATCCGGAGCCGCCGCCCGGCCCCGAGGAGCGCAACACCGAAGGTGACGACGAACAGCGCGACGAAGCTCGACTGCGAGTACGAGAAGTAGAGGCCGGCGAAGAGAAAGGCGAGGAGCGCTCCGGCGCCGATCCACTCGAGCGGCCGCCCACGCCGGAGCCAGAGCGCGACCAGGACGACGGCGATCGGCACGACGAGGTAGCGGCCGTAGAGACTCGGATCCTTGAAGAGGGACGTGACGCGGAAGAAGGACGTGTACGCGTTCGCGACCTCGAGGTCGCTCGCGAAGAAGAGCGTCCGTGTCTGCGCCTGCCAGAGCCCGACGGCCGCGAAAACGGATCCGAGCGCGACCAGCGTCATCCCGAGCCCTCGAGGCAGCCACGTCGCCAGTGGCGACCTTGCCACCACCCCGAACCCCGCGACGAACGGAAAGACGAAGAACGCAAGGGCGATCCCACCCTCGCGCTCGTCGCGAGTCCAGAGGAACGACACCGCCGAGAAGGCGACGAACGATGCCAGGGGGAGCGTGACGACGAGCGGAGGGGGCGCCGCGACGTAGCCCCGAAGCATCCGGTAGGCGAGCGCGAGAACGGAAGCGGCGAGGACGAGATACAGCGGCAGGAGCAGGAACGCGTCCTCGTCACCGACCTCGACCGGGATGCGGAACGGCGCGACGGCGAGAAGCGCCACGGGCACCACGGCCGGGTAG
>JACCWU010000022.1 GCA_013697465.1 Actinomycetota bacterium
ATGTCGCACAGGTGCTGGACTTCGAGGGCGTCGCGATTCGGGCGGGCCACCACTGCTGCCAGCCCCTCATGCGCAAGCTCGGAGTCGCGGCGACGAACCGCGCAAGCTTCTACGTGTACACGATCCAGGAGGAGATCGATCGCCTCGTCGACGGTCTCCACAAGGTCAGGAAGGCGTTCGGCTGATGGGTGAGTTCGACCAGCTGTACCGCGAGCTGATCCTGGACCACTACAAGAACCCGAGGAACCACCGACTCCTGGAGGGTGCGAATGCGAGCGCCGAAGGCCAGAACCCGCTCTGCGGCGACGAGGTCGCGCTTTCGGTCAGGCTGGGCGAGGGGGACGTGGTAGAAGAGGTTGGCTTCGAAGGTCGCGGGTGCGCGATCAGCCAGGCGGCGACCTCGATGCTCACCGATCTCGTCAAGGGCCGCACTGCCCAGGAGATCGCGGCGATGCCGAAGGAGGAGCTTCTCGACGAGCTTGGTATCCCGTTGACGCCCGTCCGCTTGAAGTGTGCGATCCTCGGCTTGGGCGTGCTGAAGCTCGCGCTCCACAAGGCGACGGGGACCCCGTTGCCGGAAGAATGGGGCACCGCCGCTCGCGACCTCGTCCTCGAGTGAGTCAGTAGCTGTTGCTCGAGATAGCGGTGTGTGCGCTGGACGAGCTTCCGCCGGGGTCGATGCGACTCGTGCCGGCGGGTCTCGAGACGATCGGGGTCTTCAACTGCAACGGGACGCTGTACGCGATCGAGGATCGCTGCTCGCACGACGACGGGCCGCTCGCGGAAGGCGAGTGGGAGCCCGAGTCGTGCGTCGTCGTCTGCCCGCGCCACGGCTCGCGCTTCGACCTCGAGACCGGAATCCCGATGAGCCTGCCGGCGTTCGAGGCGGTTCGCGTCTTCCCGGTCTCGGTTCGTGACGGCATGGTGGTCGTCGAGGTCGACGAGTAGAGAGTGCTCGACGATCGCGTACGGACCGTGCTCGCACGCCTCGAAGAGGAGGACCGGCTCGAGCGCGAAGCGGGCGCGCCGTCGGCGCGTCGTTCGCGGCAGATCGAGCCCACGACCGGCCGCTTCCTCTTCGCCCTCGCGGGCGCTCAGGCCGGTGTCGAGGTGCTCGAGATCGGCGGATCGCGCGGCTATTCGACGATCTGGCTGGCTGCCGGCGCGCGGATTCTGGGTGGGGGGGTCGTCTCTCTCGAGCACGATCCCGTGAAGTGCGCCGCCTGGCGCGCCAACGTCGCCGCGGCCGGACTCGGGGAGTGGGCGGAGCTCGTCGAAGGCGACGCCTTCGAGACGCTGCGACGGACGGAGGACGTGTTCGATTTCGTATTCCTGGACGCGGAGAAAAACGACTACGAGGCGCTCTTCGCGCTCACCAGGCGGCTTCTCGAGCCCGGTGCGCTCGTCGTCGCGGACAACGTGCTCTCCCACGCCGACGCGCTCGCGGCATACTCCGCGGCGCGGCAGGGCGATCCCACGCTTGTATCCGTGACGGTCCCGCTCGACCGCGGGCTCGAGCTGACGTCCGTGCTCACGGAGACGCCGGCGGTCTGACCTCGGCCATCAGGCCGAGCAGGTTGCGGTCGGGATCGCGGAAGAAGGCCATCCACAGATCGTGGTCGGGCATACGCGCGATCAGCTGCGGCTCGTCGTCGAACGGGACGCCGCGGTCGCCGAGCTCTCGGTGGGCGCCTTCGATGTCGTCAACGCGGAAATAGAGGATCGAGCTCGGGTGGTCGGCCTCGGGATTCTCGGGAACCGCGAGCATCAGGCGCACGTCTTCGCACATGAAGAAGGCCAGGTCGCCCGCCTCGAAGAGAAAGTCGAGCGCGAGCTTGTCCCGGTAGAAGGCGATGGCCGCGGGAAGGTCGTGGGTACGGATCGCGATCTGGCCGATGCTCCGAAGCGGGGTGCCCACGCACTCCTCCTTGGGCCGAATCTGGGCAGCGAGCGAGACGAGTATTTCTCATCGACGCAGCAACGTGCGCTCGGTCGACCGACATCCGCTTCCGATGCGTATGCTGCGGGTACCGCGGAAAGGAGGTGGTCCGATTTGAGCGAAGACAGTTCGGGCAGCGGAGGTACCAGCGGGTAGAGGCGTGCCCCCGGGACCACCGGGAATCGCCTAGCCAGCGTAGGGGGCTCGCGATCGCGCTGCACGTTTTGTTCTCCGCCGTGGTCTGTGCGAAGGGCGGCGTGCCGGAAGCGCCTCTACCACTCCAACGTTGGTCTCCAAGACCGAGGGGCCGCATCTGCGGCCCCTCGTCTCTTCGAAGGTCTGCGACTACGCCGCGAGTGCGACCGCGGACGCTTCGTGCGCGAGGTTCTCGAGATGCTTGCGGAGGCGCTCGCCGAGGAGAGGATCGGTCAGGCGCCCGGTCTCGTCGAAGACCTTCTGCGCCTGCGCGACCTGCAGCTCGCCCTCGATCACGCGGGCACCGGCGATCCCGAGGATGCGTCGAAGATCCTGCTGTGCCCAGATTGCGCCGTACTGGCCGGTCGTGGCACCTGCGACCGCGGCGGTCTTCCCCCAGATGGGCGCCCCGCCGCGCGGGGGCCGGGACGCCCAGTCGACCGCGTTCTTGAGGACGCCCGACACCGAGCCGTTGTACTCGGGTGTCACGAAGAGAAGCGCGTCCGCACCTGCGATTCGTGACCGCAGATCGCGCACGGCTTCGGGAGCATCCTCGCCATCGGTGTCCGCGTCGTACAACGGGATGTCGCCCAGGCGCTCGTACACTTCGACCTCCGCTCCCTCCGGAGCGCGCTCCGCGGCGGCCCGGGCGAGGGCGGTGTTGTACGAGTCGTCGCGAAGGCTCCCGGAGATGGCGAGGATGCGCATCGTCTTACGCCGCTCTGACGGCCGCGAAGCTCGCTTTGAGGCCGACCTCGTTCGGCAGGAGGAACCCACCGCCGGGAAGCGGGGCGTTCCAGTTGAGGTTGAAGTCGGTGCGATCGATCGTGCCGGCGAGCTCGACGCCGATGCGGTCGTTCCCGGACGGATCGACGAGTGAGCCCAGGAAGCTGCCCTTGAGGTCCACCGGCTTTGTCGTTCCCTTGATCGTCAGATCGCCCTTCACGATGAGCTCGTCGCCCTGGGTCTCGACAGTGGTTGACTCGAAGCGGAGCTCTGGATACCGCTGCGTGTCGAAGAAGTCCGGCGCCTGCAGGTGGCCGTCCCGGGTCTCGTCGAATGTCGTGATGCTCGAGACGTCTACCGTTCCGTCGATGGAGGGCTGCTCGCCGCCTTGAATCGTCCCGGCAAAACCGGGCACGCGACCCTTGATCGGGATGATCCCGACCTTCTTGACCTCGAACTCGAGTGCGGACCAGACCGGGTCGATGGAGCAGGTCCCGGCTGGGATGCCAGTTGTGACCGACTTCTCTGCGACGATGGACATGACACACTCCTTTGCGTTCGCTACTATTGACTACGCAAGCAACTATAGCAAGGATATAGATGATGAGTCAAGTATTGAGTGAGCAAGCTTTGGGAGTGCGCGCATTCGCGGCGCTCTTGAGGGCGCATGCCTCCTCGACACGGCGTCTAAACGCCCAGTTGAGCGCAGACCACGGGCTGACGATCTCGGACTACGAGGTGCTGCTGCGTCTCTCGCGGGCACCGGAGCGCAGGATGCGCCGAGTGGATCTCGCCGAGGAGGTGCTCCTCACCGCTTCCGGGATCACGCGCCTCCTCGACGGATTGGAGCGGAGCGGCCTTGTCGATCGCGGCTCGTGCGACGGCGATCGCCGGGTCGTCTACGCCGTGCTCACCGAAGCCGGTCGCGACAAGCTGCGTACCGCGTCCGCGACTCATCTCGTGCAAGTGGACGAGCTCTTCAGCGAGCGCCTCGACGAAGAGGAGCTCGAGCGCGTCGCGGAGCTGCTCGGAAAGCTCGGCGACGGGGACGGTGCCGACACCGCCTGCGCGCCGGACGACTAGTCTGCTGCGCCGTCCGTGAAGTTCTGCCAGTAACGGCTCGGGGTGGGGCCGCCTTGGCCTTGGTACTTCGAGCCGATCCCCGCCGAGCCGTAGGGATGCTCGGCCGGCTCCGAGAGCTGCATGAACGAGAGCTGGCCGATCTTCATCCCCGGGTAGATCGTGATCGGGAGGTTGGCGACGTTGGACAGCTCGAGCGTGACGTGCCCGTCCCAGCCGGGGTCGATGAATCCCGCGGTCGAGTGGATCAGCAATCCCAGGCGGCCGAGCGAGCTCTTCCCTTCCAGTCGTGCCACGAGATCGTCCGGCAGCGTGACCCGCTCGAGCGTCGAGCCGAGGACGAACTCGCCCGGATGGAGGATGAACGCCTCGTCGCCCGACTCGACGAGCTCGGTCAGCTCCTCCTGCTCGGTCTTGACGTCGATGTAGGGGTAGCGCGAGTTTCGGAACACCCGAAAGAAGTGATCGACCCGCACGTCCAGGCTCGACGGCTGCATGAGATCCGGGTCGAACGGCTCGATGCCGATGCGCCCCTGGTCGATGAGTCGTCGAATCGTCCGGTCCGAGAGAACCATGCGTCGATTCTACGAAGCGCAGTCGGCCGAGTCGCTGCCTCGCTTTGTGGCAATCACCACTTACACGCGCCGCGATCGACGTCATCGCGGTCGACTACTGCGATAAGGTCACGGACCGGTGTCGATGCTGTTCCCACCCATCGACCCGAACGAACGGTTCCGGGCGCGTCGTGCCGCGGTGCGGCGCAGGAAGCGACTGCAGCACGGCGCTCTCATCGGAATGCTGCTCGTCGGGGTCACGCTCCTCGGGGCGGGAGCCCAGGTAGTGGGCGGCGACGGGTCGTCGCCGACCGGACCCACCGCGCCGGAATCGACCCCGCTCGCCGCGGCGGCTGCGTCGGGACCCCGGCCGTTGCCGGTCGAGGTGCGCGGGGTACACGTGACCCTCGGGCTCGCGTCGCTTCCGGGGAAGCTCGAGGAGTACCTCGATCTGCGACAACAGGGTTTGACGGCGCTCGAGCTTGACATCAAGGAAGAGAACGGACAGGTCGGATTCACGCCGTCGTCTGTCCCGCTCGCCCGCTCGGTCGGGGCGGCGCGTACGTATTACGCGCCGCGAGAGGCCGCGCGCATGGCTCACGAACGCGGTGTCTACCTCGTCGGCCGTATCGTCACGTTCGAGGACCCGATACTCGCAACGCAGCGCCCCGACCTCGCCATACGACGGAGTGACGGGTCCGTCTGGCGCGACTCGGCGGGTCTCGCATGGGCCAATCCATACGACCGGAGGGTCTGGAAGTACAACGTCGACCTCGCCGCGGCGGCTGCACGGCTCGGGTTTGACGAGATCCTCTTCGACTACGTCCGCTTTCCGTCCGACGGAGACGTCGACGCCGCCGTGTACCCCAACCGCGGGTCACTCGCGAAGGGCGAGGTGATCCCCGCGTTCCTTCGCTATGCCGCGCGCCGCCTCGAGCCACTCGGCGTGCGGATCTCGGCCGCCGTCTTCGGCCTTTCCGCGTCGCGTGACCTCGGCATCGGTCAGGTTCCCCGGCGCATGGCCCCGTATCTCGATGCCGTATACGCGATGACGTATCCGTCGCTCTTCGGCCCGGGCGAGCTCGGGCTCGCCGACCCGAGCGCCGCGCCCGGTGCGACGGTGACCGAGGCGCTTCGACACTTTCGACGGGCCTTGCGCGGGCGGGACGCGCTTCTCGTCACGTGGGTGCAGGACTGGAGCTTCGAGAGGTCGTACGGGCTCGAGGAGGTCGGCGCCCAGATCCAGGCCGCGAGACTTGCCGGAGCGAAGGGCTTCATGCTCTGGAACGCCGAGGGCGTGTACACGGACGGCGCCCTCGCTCTACCAGCGTCGTAGCTCACGGTGCGAGGCGCTCGCGGCGCCATCTCCGCCCATGTCTTCGGTACCGGATCCGGTCGCGGAGCCGATTCTCGCGATGCTGCCAGAGCTCGACCGTCTCGGGGACGACCCGGTAACCGCCCCAGAACGGCGGGAGCGGGACGTCGCCGTCGTCGAACCTCGCCTCCACCTCTTCGTACAACCCGTCGAGCTCGGCGCGGGAGTGGAGGCGCTGGGATTGCCGAGATGCCCACGCCGCGATCTGGCTGCCTCGGGGTCTCGTCTGCCAATAGGCCTCCGACTCTGGCTCGTCGACCTGTTCCACTATCCCTTCTACTCGAACCTGTCGTCCGAGCTCGAACCAGTGGAACACCAGTGCTGCACGCGGGTTCCCGGCGAGCTCGGCCGCCTTGCGTGAAGCGCGGTTCGTGAAGAAGACGAACCCGCGCTCGTCGACGCCGCGCAGCAGCACCTGTCGCGCGGACGGCTGTCCTTCCGCATCCGCTGTCGCAAGCGTCATCACGTGAGGCTGCGGCTCGATCGACTCGGCAGCACGTAGCCACTCCCGGAACTGGGCCAGCGCGTCGGCGTCGAGCTCGTGCTCGTCCACGAGGTCACGCTACCCGTCGGCGCCCCGGCAGTTGACCAGCCGCTTCAGGAGACGGAAACTGCGGGGGATGACGCTCGCGACCTTCGGCCTCTTCTTCGGCCCTCGTATCGCGTTCGGCCTGATCTGGGTCCTCACCGACCGGGTGGACGAGGCCTTCGACAGGGTCGTGTGGCCCGCGATCGGGGTGGCACTGGCGCCCTCGGCGACGATTCTGTACGTCCTCCTCTGGACGCAGGATGCCGGCGGGGGCGGCGTCACCGGAGCCGAATGGGTCATCGTCGGCATCGGCGCTGCGGTCGACCTTGCGATCTGGGTCACGCGACTCGTGCCGCCACGGCCCCCGTAGGCACTCTCGAGACGTCAGCTTCCGATCGAGCGACTAGGCTGGCTGCCGTGGTGGCCACGAAGACGATCGAGCTCAGGACCGAGATCCCGGGTCCTCGAACGCGGGAGATTCTCGAACGCGAGCGTCGAGCGGTCGCGCGTCCCCTCCTCGTTCACGGACCCATCGTCGCAGCGGAAGCGCGGGGAGCAACCATCACCGACGTCGACGGCAACACCTTCCTCGACTTCGTGGGCGGAGTCGGTGTGCTCAACGTCGGTCACAACCATCCACGCGTCGTGCAGGCGGTGAGCGCCCAGGTCGAGCGCTTCTTCCACACGGACTACACGGTCATCGCGTACGAGCTGTACGTCGAGCTTGCGGAGCGACTCGGCGCGCTCGCGCCGATGACGGGAGAGCGGCGAAGCGGGTTCTTCAACGCCGGAACCGAAGCCGTCGAGAACGCAGTGAAGCTCGCGCGCCTGCACACACGCCGGCACGCCGTCATCGCCTTCGACGGAGCGTTCCACGGGCGCACTCTGCTCGCCCTCACAATGACCTCCCGAACGCACCCCTACAAGACGGGGCTGGGGCCGTTCGCACCCGAGGTGTACCGTGCCCCGTTTCCGAATGCGTACCGCGGGCCCGATGCGAAGACGGCTCTCGCCGCACTCGAGCGGATGTTCGCGACTCACGTCCCGGCGAATCACGTCGCAGCAATCGTCTTCGAGCCGCAACAAGGGGAAGGTGGATTCATCCCTGCTCCGGCCGAGTTCGTCGAGGGGCTCAGGAGACTCTGCGACGAGCACGGGATCGTCCTCGTCGCCGACGAGGTACAGACGGGTTTCGGCCGCACCGGCCGGATGTTCGGGATGGAGCACTTCGACGTCGAGCCCGATCTCGTCGTCGTCGCCAAGTCGATCGCGGGTGGGTTGCCGCTCTCCGGGGTGATCGGCCGCGCGGAGATCATGGACAGTGCCCACGAAGGAGCGATCGGCGGTACGTTCATCGGGAACCCCGTCGCACTCGCGGCGGCGATAGCCGTGCTCGACGTGTTCGAGGAGGAGGATCTCGTCGCACGCGCGGTGAGCATCGGGAGCGCCATCCGTGAGCGCATGCTCGAGTGGAGGAGCCGCTGGGCGCAGGTCGGTGACGTACGCGGCCTCGGTGCGATGCTCGCTATCGAGCTGGTTCGCGATTCAGAGACGCGCGAGCCGGCTGCAGAGCTCGCGACTGCCGTTGTCGACGAGGCGCTCCAACGCGGTCTAGTCCTGCTGAAAGCAGGCGTGTACGGAAACTGCATTCGCGTGCTCTGCCCGCTGACGATCTCGGACGGCGAACTCGACGAAGGGCTCGGGGTCTTCGAAGACGCGCTGGCTGCGGCGCTCGTCTACGCCTAGCGCTCGGCGCCGTCGCTCGCGAGACTTCACGCATGGCATCGTGTTCCGCCTGCGGCGCTCCCTTGGCGGAGGACGCCCGCTTCTGCCCGGCGTGCGGGACCGGGCGGGAAGCAGCGGTAAGCCCGATCACCGAGGAGCGCAAGCTCGCAACCGTGCTATTCGCAGATCTCGTCAGCTCGACTTCCCGGGCGCATGGAGAAGACCCGGAACGGGTCCGCGCCAGGCTCGATCGCTTCTACGCTGCGATGGCGGAGGAGATCGAGCGGA
Organism: Actinomycetota bacterium; assembly: GCA_013697465.1. Taxonomy (GTDB): domain Bacteria; phylum Actinomycetota; class Thermoleophilia; order Gaiellales; family Gaiellaceae; genus GMQP-bins7. Next base: position 8,412 of record JACCWU010000022.1, read on the forward strand.
CGGGAGGCACAGTGGAGAAGTTTGCCGGCGACGCCGTCATGGCGGCGTTCGGCGCGCCGACGGCGCTCGAGGATCATGCCGAGCGAGCCTTGCACGCGGCGCTCGCGATGCAGAAGAGGCTCCTCGACCTCTTCGGCGACGAGCTGCAGCTCCGCATCGGGATCAACACGGGGGACATCGTCGTCGGCCGGGCGCGCGAGTCGAGCTCGTTCGTCACAGGCGACGTGGTCAACGTCGGAGCTCGGCTCGAGCAAGCTGCGACACCCGGCGAAGTGCTCGCAGGAGAGCGGACCGTCGCTGCCGTGCGCGGCGCCTTCGAGTTCGGTGAGCCGCGAGTCGTCGAGGCGAAGGGGAAGCCGGAGGGCGTGCGCGGGTGGCCCGTCCTCCGTGCGCTCACGCTCGCGCGCCCGCGGGGTGTCGCGGGGTTCGGGCGGGCGTTCGTCGGCCGCGAGAGCGAGCTCGAGCTTCTGCGCGCGACGTTCCGTCGCGCTGTCGCGCTGCGCGAGCCGCACCTGGTCACGATCGTCGGCGAGCCCGGGGTGGGCAAGACGACGCTCGTCGGCGAGCTCGAGGATCTCCTCGCCGAGGAGGACCCGGCTCCTCTCCACCGGACCGGGCGCTGCCTCCCGTACGGCGACGGGATCACCTACTGGCCCCTCGGAGAAGTGCTCCGGGAGCACTTCGGCATCCTCGAGAGCGACCCCCCGGAAAGCGTGACTCGCCGGCTCGCCGGCCGTGAGATCCTCGGTCTCGCTCTCGGCCTCGACACGGCAGGCGGACTGCATCCGCTCGACGCACGCGACCGGCTGCACGCGTCGCTCGTGAGCTTCGCCGAGGAGCTCGCCAGTGAGCGGCCGGCGATACTGCTGATCGAGGACATTCACTGGGCCGAAGACGACCTCCTGGATGTCCTCGAGCGTGTCGTCCGGGGCGCTCATGCACCGATCGTCCTGCTCACGACCGCACGGCCGGAGCTGGTCGACCGCCGTCCGGCTTGGGGAGGCGGCCGGCGCAACGTGACGACGATCTGGCTCGAGC
>JACCWU010000082.1 GCA_013697465.1 Actinomycetota bacterium
GACACGACCGATACGACGCACACGGACACGACCGATACGACGCACACGGACACGACCGGTACGACGAACACGGACACGACCGGTACGACGAACACGGACACGACCGGTACGACGAACACGGACACGACCGGTACGACGAACACGGACACGACCGAGACGACCACGACCGAAGAGACGACTACGGAGGAAAAGCCGCAGGTCTTCACTCCTCCAACCTCGAACAAGCCGGCCAAGAACAAGCCGGCCCAGAACAAGGGTGGAACGTCTGTAGCAGGCGTGGTCGAAGCGCCGAGCAACGCTCCGCAGGCGGCTCCGTTTACTCCATGAGCATGAAGACGAGCGTCCCCATCATCGCCTCGTTCCTGGCGGGGGCGCTCGTCGTCACTTTCTTGCTGCTAACGCGGGGATTCGACGATCGGGTCGTTCAGACGGTGAAACACCGCGTCGAAGTCACGAAGGTCGCAGCTTCGAACGTCAAGGCGACTACGAAGGCTCCGGCAAGGGTGGCGACACCGACCAGTATCAACAGCGTGGCCCGAATCAATATCCCACGCATACACCTCAGGGCTCGGGTCGGGACGAGCTTGGACAAGGGGCCAGCCTGGTGGCCCATCACGGGCCGGCCGGGCGGCGGGGACACAGTCGCCATCGCGGGACATAGAACGACGTACACCCGCCCGTTCTACTGGCTCGAACGTCTACAACCCGGGGATCTCATTTACATCCGCTGGCAGGGCCGCGTTCACGCGTACCGAATGTCCGGCCGAAGGATCCTCTCGGCGAAGAACTTGCACATCGCAGACGCCAGGGGCCACGAGCTACTCCTTCTGAGCGCTTGCACGCCGCGGGGCTCCGCACGTCAGCGGATCGTGGTCTATGCCTGGCCCGAGACACAAAAGAAGAGGACGCACTAGACGCGAGCTCGCACCCGGCGCTCGTGCTTCACCAGGCCCCGACACACGCACGGTTTCGCGCTTTGCCGACGCCAGCTCAGGCCTCGCTGGAGTCGGCCCAGATGTTGATCGCGCTCTCGCTTGCGTAGCCGTCGATCTCGCTCAGCTCCTCGGCCGTGAAGTCGAGGCGCTCGAGGGCCGCCACGTTGTTCTCGAGCTGCGCGACGCTCGACGCACCGATGAGCGCCGAGGTCACGCGCTCGTCGCGAAGCGTCCAGGCGAGCGCCATCTGCGCGAGGCTCTGACCGCGCCCGGATGCGATCTCGTTCAGGGCGCGGATCTTCGCAAGCGCCTCGTCGGTGATGAGATCGGGCGAGAGCGAGGTCGGGCGGCTCGCGCGCGAGCCTTCCGGGATCCCGCCGAGGTACTTGTCGGTGAGCATGCCCTGGGCGAGCGGCGAGAAGACGATGCAGCCGACCCCGAGCTCGCCGACGGCGTCGAGGAGGTCGGGTTCGATCCAGCGGTTGAGCAGCGAGTACGACGGCTGGTTGATGAGGAGCGGCGTGCCGAGGTCGCGCAGGATCGCGGTCGCCTCGCGCGTCTTCTCGGCGGAGTACGACGAGATCCCCACGTACAGCGCCTTTCCGGCACGGACCGCGGTGTCGAGCGCGCCCATGGTTTCCTCGAGCGGCGTCTCGGGGTCGAAGCGGTGCGAGTAGAAGATGTCGACGTAGTCGAGGCCCATTCGCACGAGGCTCTGGTCGAGGCTCGCGAGCAGGTACTTGCGAGATCCGTGATCCCCGTACGGCCCGGGCCACATGTCGTAGCCCGCCTTCGTCGAGATCACGAGCTCGTCCCGAAAGGGCCTGAGATCCTTGCGCATGAGTGCGCCGAAGGCCTCCTCCGCGGAGCCGTACGGCGGCCCGTAGTTGTTCGCGAGGTCGAAGTGCGTGACTCCGAGGTCGAAGGCGCGGCGCACGATCGCGCGGCTCGTCTCGAGGGGCCGGTCGTGCCCGAAGTTCCACCAGAAGCCGAGGGAGATCGCGGGGAGCAAGAGCCCACTCCGGCCTGAGCGGCGGTAGAGCATGCGGTCGTACCGGTCGTGCGCCGGCGTGTACGCCATGCGCGCGAGGATAGTCGGCTAGGGACGCAGCTCGACGAAGCCGGCGGCGGCGAAGTCCCCGTCGAAGGCCAGCGCCTCGGTGATGCGGAGCTTGCGCATGAGCGCGAAGCTCGTGGCGTCCACGAACGAGTACGGTCGCTCGTCGTGCTGCCGCAGCCACTCCCAGGCCTCGGTCTCGACGTCGATTTCGACGCGCTCGATGGTCACAGGCTCACCACGCACCCCGTTCAGCCAGCGCAGCGCGCGGCGGTGGCCGGCTCTGTGCGAAAGAAGCGTCCACGTCTCCCCAAGGACGAGGTTCGAGGTGACCACAGGCGCATCACGGAAGCGATCGGCAAGTGCCGCCGCATCGGTGTGCCTTTTGTCGCGCGCTATCGCTCGGGCGAACCAGAACGACGTGTCAACGAAGGCCAAGCCTCCTCCGAGAGGGGTCCGTAGAGGAACTCGTCGATGTTCTCGACGGGTTCGACGTCATCGAATACTGGGAGTCGCCATAGGCCGTTGTCGAATGGCTCGGAAAGCTCGCGCTCGACCGCCACACGCACGAGAGCGCTCTTCGAGAGGCCACGCGCAGTGGATTCGCACTCGAGGCGATCGTCGAGCTTCGGATCGATGACGACCTGGATTCGCCTCATGCGTGCCATAGTTACACACTACTCGCCAAGAGTGTGTAACGCAACCGTGCCGTAAGACGCGCGGCGCCCGTGCGTGACTCCCTGCTGAACCTACGAAAGGAGTCACAATGATCCAAGACCTCTTCCAGATGGGCCAGCCCGTGGAGCACCGCGGGATCGTCTTCGCCCCGCTCTTTCCCTGCCGCGATCCGCTCGCCGGCTACATCACGCTCGACGAGGCGCTCGCCGGTGGCCTGCGCATCCGGGAAACGAGCGAGTCGGGCAGCGTGCCCGAGCTGCTCGTCGAGAACCCGCTCGCCGAGCGCGTACTCCTGTACGACGGCGAGGAACTTGTCGGCGCGAAGCAGAACCGCATCCTGAACGTGAGCGTCCTCGTCGAAGCGAAGTCGACGCTCACGATCCCGGTCTCGTGCGTGGAGCAGGGGCGCTGGCGGCACGTCTCGTCCGCGTTCAGCTCGGGGGCCAACATCGCGCATGCGGAGCTCCGCCGCCGCAAGGCAGAGGCGCAGGCGGCGCGTCCGCTCGCGCGCGGCGTCTCCCAGAACGAGGTGTGGGAAGCGGTGCACGAAAAGGCGATGCGGATGGACGTGTCTTCCCCGACCGGCGCCAGCTCGGATCTGTACCGCCACTACGAGCGCGACCTGCGCGTCCTCGAGGACGCGTTTCCGGCGCAGCCGGGGCAGTGCGGTGTGGTTCTCGGGATCGGGCACGAAGTGTGCCTCGATGCGGTCTCACGCCCGGACGCCTTCGCGCACCTGTGGCCGAAGCTCCGCCGCGGCTACCTGCTCGATGCGCTGGAGCGGCTCGACGGCAAGCCGACACAAGCCGCGGAGATCGAGGCGTTCGTCGCCGCGATCGACGGCTCGCTCGCAACACGGCAGCCGTCGGCTGGCCTCGGCGAGGACGTGCGCCTGCGAGGCGAGAGCGTCATCGGCTCCGGGCTCGAGCTCGAGGGCGAGCTCATCCAGCTCTCGGCGTTCCGAAGCGTTGACGGCGGGCGCCGCGCGTTCGGACGGATCGCGCGCCCGAGCCAGAGGCGCTGAATCGGCACCAGCGAGGTCCCGCAGGACTGAGCCCACGGTCGAAGGAGCGCGCTTTGCGTCGTCAGAGTGCCGTTAGCCGCTTGCCGAGAGGTCCGATCTCAGCAACCGAGCCCGTCGCCGTCGGGATCGAGGGCGTGCGGATCACCGCCCACAACACTGACGGGAAGCGGCAGGCCGAGGGCACCCAGATCCGCACAGTCGAGATCGGGTGGGTACGGCGGTACACAGGCTCCGGAGTAGTTCGGATCGCACTGCACCGATTGCGGCGGCTTCAAGATGCTCGGCTTGCTTCCCGTCTCTCTGAACAGCGTGTCGATCTTGCCGGCGAGGAAGAGCATGCCCACGATCAGGAGGATCGCGGTAGCGGCGAGGAGTAGTGCGTACTCGGAAAAGGTCTGGCCGTCCTCGCGGTGACGGATGCTTGCGATCGTCTTCCGAAGTCGGCCCCGGGGACGCGGGACCAGGGCGTCCATGTCACTACCTTGCCCCTTTGCTACCTCGAGGAAACGCGAAGAAGACGGGCGCCGAGGACCGTACCCCATACCGGGGCGGTAAGATCGGCGAAGATGTCTGGGCACGGGCCCTCGAAGTGCCCGCTCGATAGCTTCGCCGCTTGAACCTGTATGTGCGGCGGCGGCGACTTAGGGCTAGAGGCGCCTCGACCCATCGCACAGGTTGGAGAACACGACTCTTCGTGCGGAACCCTGCGCGAAGATGCGCCACTTCTCGCCGCGCCTGACGTAGAGACTCACGCTCGTGGTGCTCCCGCTTCCGTCGGGTCGGCGTACGGTCCCGGTCCTCACGCGCACGATGCTGGGACCGGAGCCTTTCAGATAGCGGGTGACTCGGAAGCGTTGAACGCCAGTCGCCGTGGGCCCCTCGAGCGCCTTACCGTTGAAGATCACGTCTGCCCGAGCCCGCTGCTCGGCCGGGGTCATCAGGATGCATGATGCGCTCGCAGCCGCTGCGAGTAGTCCGGCGGCCGCAAGAGCCGCGATTGCTGAAAGAACCACGCGCTTGGTCATAAAGCCCCTACGTCGCCGAACGATCTGCATGTCACCGAGGACGGGATAGATTCGCGCCATGAGGATCGAGAACGCCTTCGAGGTGCCGGCGCCGCAGGACACCGCGTGGGCGTTGCTCGTCGACGTGCCGAGAGTCGTGCCCTGCATGCCCGGCGCCGAGCTCGAGCGGAC